>JAISUO010000005.1 GCA_031272035.1 Synergistaceae bacterium | reverse complement strand
AATTGATAATTGATTTGAACGGAGGGAAAAAATGAATAAGGTGGAAATTTTTGACTGTACCCTGCGCGACGGAGGCAACGTCGTGGGAAAAGGGTTTTCACTGGAACTGACGCGTCTGATTATCGCCGGCCTGCTGGACAATGGGGTTAAAACCATTGAATACGGGCATCCTTCCGGAATCGGCGGGTATCGTAAAGGTGCCGGTCCTGCGCCCGTCGCGGATCTGGAGTACCTCGAAGCGGGAAAACCTTTTTTCGGACGCGGAAAAATAGGGATGTTTGCTCAGCCTTCCCTGACAGTGGACGCGGACGTGGAAAAAGCCGCGGAAATGGGGCTGGGCTTCCTGCGGGTGGGGACCAACGCCGGAGACGCCGCCTCCGCGGGGCCGCTGACCGGCAAAATTATCGCTTCCGGTATGGAAGCGCGTTTCAGCCTGATGAAAGCGTATGTCCTGCCGCCTGACAAACTGGCGGACGAAGCCCGAAAGGTGGAGTCCTTCGGCGCCGTCGGAGTCACCATCATGGACTCCGCGGGCTGCATGTTCCCCGACCAGGTCCGGAATTACGCCGAAGTTCTTTCCCGCGCGGTGAAGATTCCGGTGGGTATCCACTCGCACAACAACATGGGGCTGTGCGTGGCCAATGCCCTGGGGGCTCTGGAAGGCGGCGCCCTTTCCGTCGATACGGGGCTGATGGGCATGGCCAGAAGCGTGGGCAATATTCCCACGGAAGTGATGACGGCCGCGCTTCATCGTTTGGGAAAAGCTGAAGAAGTCGATTTATACGGGCTCATCGCCTTTATTGACGGCACTCTGGCGCCTCGTATGGAAGAATTTGGCTATAAGGCGGCTATCTCTACGCTGGAGCTGATTTTAGGTTACAGCGGCTGTCACTCCAATTTTTTGAACACATTTCGGGAGGTGGCCCGGGAAAGGAAAGTGGACCTCTATCGACTGATTGTGGAGGTCTCCCGTAAAGACAGAAAATCCCCCTCCCGGGAGCTCATGGAGACGGTAGCCCTCAATTTAAAATAAAATTCCCAATCGTATGAATGATATGATATACATATGACAACGGAGAAACGACGCGGACCTTGAACGAGATGTTCGAATAAAACTATCGGATAGGGGATGATGGGTTGTGAAAAAGTTCCTGCTGGCGTTGTGTGGAGTGGCGTTTTTGTGGTGCGGCGGAGCGAGTGCGGCCGAGCTTTACGCAGGAGAGAACGCTCTCTTGGCGGAGGCAAAAAAGGAAAAGGGGCTCACCAGTTACGACACGGGTCCCACCTGGGCGAACTGGCAGGCCCTGTTCGAGGGCTTTCAGGAGCGGTACGGCATCGAAGTCGCGTACAACGACCTGGGCAGCGGCGCGACGGTGGTTCGTCTGGACAAGGAGCGCAACAACCCTCAGGGGGACTCGGCCTACTATTTCATGCCCTCCGGTGAGGCCGCCCATCAGAAGGCCGTGACGGAGCCCTTCAAACCCGTCAACTTCGATAAAATTCCGGACATTTTGAAGGACCCGGAGGGAAACTGGTTCTGCGTTCACAAGATGACGGTGGTTTTCGTGGTGAATAAAAATCTGGTCAAAGAGATGCCGAAAGGCTGGAATGACCTTCTGAAGCCGGCCTATTCAAAATCGATCGTCTACCTCGATCCCCGCACCGCCGGCATCGGATACGCCATCGTGCTGGCCTGCGTTTACGCTCAGGGCGGCGATCTGGATCACCCCGAGGCCGGCGTCGAATACCTGGCGAAGCTCCAGGAGTGCGGCAACGTCCGCATGATCGAAAAAACCACGGAGTTCGACAAGTTCGTGAAGGGCGAGATTCCCGTCTGGATCACCTATGACGCCAACGCCTACCGCGCCCGGTACATTGCGGGGCTGGGCGACGCGGTGGAGATTGTGATCCCCTCCGAGGGAACCATCACGTCTCCTTATGCCATGAGCCTGGTGAAGGGCGCTCCGAACCCGAACACCGGCAAACTCTGGCTGAACTACATCCTTTCGGAGGAGGGACAGGGGCTTTTTGCCCGGGGCTTCGTGCGCCCGATCATTCCGGGGTTCAAAATTCCCGAGGACGTGGCCGACAAGTTCCTTTCCGACGCTGATTACACCCGGGCGAAAGACGTGGACTGGGTGAAGGCGGCAGAAGTTCAGACGAAACTGGCGTCCCTCTGGGGCTCCAAAGTTCTGGGCGAAGACTGACGCCAATTTTCGAACTTATTAAAGACGTATGCGGAGCTGAAAGGAGACGGGGAAACTGAAAAACAGGACTGGACTCTATTTGTTGTTGCTGCCTGTGGCGATCGTCCTGATCGTCTTTCTCGCGTGGCCTTTCGCGCTGGTGCTGTGGGAGAGCTTCTTCGTGGGAGGACAGCTCTCCCTGGCCAATTACCTGTCGCTTTTTATTCGGAGGCTCTACAGAGAATCGCTGTTTACCAGCTTCATTCTCTCCGTGAGCACGGCGGTTCTGGGGACGATCATCGGTATTCCCGTTTCTTACGCTATTTACAGAAGCCGCAGAATGAAGGATTTTTTCATGGCTCTGACCTCCGTGCCTCTGACCTTCAGCGGGCTTGTGGTGGGATTTGCCTTCATCGTCCTTCTGGGAACCAGCGGGTTTATTACCCTGCTGCTGAAGCGGTTTACGGGCATCGACCCTCTGGAGTTCTCCGCGTTTCTGTTCACCTGGCGCGGGCTTGTGGTGGCCTACCTCTACTTTCTGATTCCCCGTATGATTCTCACGATGGTCGTCGCCTGGAGCAACGCGGACTGGAGTCTGGTGGAGGCGGCGTCCAGTCTGGGGGCCGGACGTTTTCTCATTCTTTTCAGAGTTATTCTTCCCATGCTCGGTCCTGCCATTCTGTCCGGGTCCTCTCTGCTTTTTGCCGTCAGCATGGGGGCCTTCGGAACGGCTTTCGCCCTCACCGGAACGGCGGTGAAAATTTTGCCCATGGTGATTTACACGCAGGTCTCGGACATGTCTTCCGACATTGCCCAGGCCGACGCTCTGGCCATTGTCCTGACCGTGGCGACTACCTTCGTCATCATGATTTACGAACGCTCCTTCCGCCGCGCCGATGGGGCGCGGGCCTCGTAAGCAGGGAAGAGTCCCGTATATCAGCCGTATATTAATTGAAAAAAACGCTGTACAATACCCGGGAGAAATCGTGTTGGGAGGGGGTATTTGCATGAGCGAAGGTATTCGTATGCGTATAAAAAAAGCGTTCAGATGGGCGGGAATATTGGTTTTGACGATGGCCTCCGCTTCGTGCGCGGCCTCGCCGGACGTGCTGCCGGGTGTGCTGGAGTCCTCCTGGGGAAAACTTTCCGATACGCTGACGGAGGTTTTGAGGCTGGAGGACAAAAAGGAATCGCTGCCGGATTCGAAGTGGATCGGCGAGGACAAGACGTCCAACGCGAAAAAGATCGACGCGCTTCTCGACCAGGCGCTTTCTCTGCTGCTGCAGGGCGACGCCAACGACCTGCGGAAGGAGGCCATAGCCCTGCGCGAGCGCATTCCCGCTCTTCGGGGGGAGAGAGACGCCCTGCGCAACAAACGCATCTCCGCCCCGGACGCCTCAAGCGCATCCTGGAGCGCCAAATTGCCCTGGATCCAGTCCCGGCAGGACATCGACAAACGTATAGAGGAACTCACAAAGGAGATCGAAAGTAAGGAAAAGGCGCTTGTGGAACTCAACGCCCGCATCGCGTCGGAACTGCGTCAATTGGGGCTGGATCTGGACGACGGTCAGGTGGATATTCTGCTGACCTCCGTAACCGGAGACGACCTTTTCCAAAACGCGGTGATCTTCTCCAACGTGCGCCGGGTGGTGGAAAAACTGGCGGAGCTCGCCCGGGAGGATCGGGATAATCTGGAGGCCAACCGACGCTATACTGGCATGTATCTCGTGCTGAACGACCTGCTGATCTACACTCAGGAGGGGCTTGTGGAAAAAATTGACAGGGATTTTCGTCCAAGGCTGACCGAAATTCAGAACGAGGCCCAAAAACTGCGGACCGACGCGCTGACGAAGGCGAAACAGTCCGTATACACGGACGCGCAGAAAAAATCGTTTGAGGCGAACGCGGAGTCCAACGGTCTGACGGTTCGGGTGGCGGGGCTTTATATGGAACTTCTGGCCAGCCAGCGCAAAAGCGTCAACGCCTCACTGGCGGACCTGCGCCGGAATCGCGACGTGGCCGAAAGCACGTATCGAACCGTTCGAAGCTCCGGAGACCTCCGCAATCTGATTCGATCCGGCCTGGATCTGTTCGACTCCATTCAGGCGCTCTCCATGCCCGAAATTCAGACGTTCCAGAACGACACGATCCGGAAGGAATTCGAGGAAATCAACAGAAGACTGGCGAAGTGACGCCTGTTCGTCCGGCGAAAGCAATTTCATACCAATTTGAAGTAAAAGGCCTGAAGTTAGAATAGCTAAAAGCAGTGACATTCAAACATTAGCTTCTTCATTAACGCTTGATTGAAAGCAAATTGGTATCATACCAATTTGAAGTAAAAGGCCTGAAGTTAGAATAGCTAAAAGCAGTGACATTCAAACATTGGCTTCTTCGTTAACGCTTGATTGAAAGCAAATTGGTATCGGTCAGAGCAATTTCTGTCAGTCTGAGGTCCTGAAGCGGCGTTCTTTTATCCGCAGAGGGACCTCAATAATTTTTCAGAGTTGACGGCGATTTCTTCTATGACCTCCCGAACGCTCAGAATCTCCCTGATGTTGCCCGCGCACTGTCCCATGGGGAACATGCCGCCGTTGACGTCCCCGCTTTCGTAGGCGGCGCGCTGGCGCTGACCGTTCACAAAAGTCAAAATCTGCTCCAGAGTGGGCGTTCCGTTGGCTTCCAGCTCCAGCAGCTCTTTACAGAGGTCATTTTTGTAGTTGCGCGCCACGTTGCGTATGGGACGCTGCACCAGCGCCGTCGAACGCTCGTCCGCCTCCAGAAGGGCCTGCTTGAAATTCGGGTGCAGGATGCATTCCCGGGTGGCGACAAAGCGGGTTCCCATGACAACGCCCGCGGCGCCCAGACATCGCGCGGCGGCATAAGTTCGGCTGTCGCAGATGCCGCCGCCGGCCAGGACCGGAACTTTGACGCTGTCCACCACCCGGGGAATCAACACCATCGTCGGGACATCGTCCAGGCCGGGGTGTCCCGCGCACTCGAACCCCACGACGGACACCGCATCCACTCCGGCTTTTTCCGCTTTTTGAGCGAACCGGACCGCCGTGGATTTATGAATGACTTTGACTCCGGCCTTTTTCAGCGGGGGGACGATGTCTGTGGGGTCCCGACCGGCCAGTTCCACAACGGGAACTTTTTCCTCCGCAGCGGCGTCCAGAAAATCTGAAACCAGGTCCCCCTCCGCCTGATGGGGCAGCATCGAAATGTTTACCGCGAAAGGCTTGTCGGTGAGGGACCGGACTTTTCGTATTCCCTCGATCAGGTCCCGTTTGCTGGAGTAAAGTGAAGAGCTGAGAGTCCCCAGAGCCCCCGCGGCGGAAACGGCGGCGGCGAACTCCGGAACGGCCAGCCACTGCAGTCCTCCCTGCATGACAGGGTATTCTGTTCCGAACAGGTCACACAGTATCGATTTCATGGTCATCCACCTCCCGCTGTACTCAGGGTCATTGTACCATCCAGCCTGCCCGTCCGCTCCGAGATACGATTGTTTTACGGAGCAGTCCCTTTCTGTGAATTTCCTGAAAAGAATTTCCTGAAAGGGACAGAAATTTTTTTGGTACTGTCTGCGAGGCACAGACCTTTATAAACACTCATATTTTCAAAAGTATGAGATTATAAATCATTTTAACGCAGGGTATATTTTCTGTTGTAAAAGCTGAATTATTGTAGATTCTTTTTATATATTTTTAATAAATGAAAAATTGTGTTGACATAATTTTTTTTATGAAATATACTTCATATATTGCGTTATACAAAAGGTTTATTAATAAATTTTTGTATAAAAACAGTATTTACAGTATCTTTTTATAAAGAAAATTCTTAAATGCTTTTATAAAGAAGTTTGGATGCAGTATGGATCAGTCGTTTCGTTTTTCCGGCCTGGAATAAAAATTGGAGCAGGAGGGTTCTGAAATGTCGATGTTGTTTGTTGTCATTGCCGTGGTGACACTGGTTTTTCTGCTTGTGGCCGTGACGCCGAAGGTTGCCGCCGCCGCGTTTCTCGATCTGTCCAGATACGACAATTCGCCGTCGGGCGGAGCGTCCTCCATGGAGATCGTATCCAAAAAGGGCCTTCAGGGTTTTGTCCCCCTGAAGGAAAGCCGCCTTACCGGAGACGTCGAGGGGCCGCTTCTGAATCTTTCGCTTTCTCAGACGTATTCCTTCACGAAGGCTCAGAGCGCCCGTCCGGTGGAAGTTCTGTATCGTTTCCCCCTGCCGGGAGATGCGGCGGTAAAGGGCGCCGTCGTGCGATTTGGCGACGTGGAAATCGAAACTTCGCTGAAGGACCGCGAGAAAGCGCAGGATGAATACCATAAGGCTCGAAATGAAGGACGGCAGGCGGCGCTGGTAAACGAGGAATCCGGAAATGTTTTCACCGTTGCCATAACAGGTGTCATGCCGGATGTGGAGGTCGGCGTTCTCGTGAATTTCGTGGCCGTGGCCCGCCCGATGGAGGGGGGCTGGGAGCTGAGGTTCCCCCTGACGATTGCGCCGCGTTACGTCCGGACGGATGAGGCCGGAACTTCGCAGGCCAACGCCAATCCCCTGGCGGTTGCTCTCGACCCCGGGCATCATTTTTCGATGGATCTGAAGTTTAAAAACGCGGAGGCAATCGCGTCCTCCACTCACGAGCTTTCCGTCAAAACCAAAGCCGGAGTCGCCCGCGTGGTTCTCGCGAAAGAGAAAGTGACGCCGGACAGGGATCTTCTGATTTCCTGGAAACCCGACCTGGGAGGAAAATCTCCTTTTGGAGGGGTCATGTACACGGAAAAGGACGGAGATGACACGTATTTTCTGCTGCTCGCAGCGGCAGAGCAGGGAGAGGAGAAAGCGCCCCGTCCCCTGAAGCGGGAAGTCTCTCTCCTGATTGATCATTCCGGCTCCATGGAAGGAAGCAAATGGAAGGCCTCGGACTGGGCGGCGAAAAAATTTCTGTCGGATTTGGAAAAGGACGATCATTTCGCCGTGGCGTTCTTTCACAACGAATTTTTCCCCTTTTCGGAAAAAATGCTGCCGGCAACCTCGAACAATGTAAAAAAAGGAATTAAATTTGTCACGGAGAACACGTCTTCCGGAGGAACGGAGCTGGGCGCGGCGATGGAGCGGATGCTCATGATGCCCAAAGTTTTGCCGGAGTCGAAAACAGCGCGGCAGTTTTTGGTGATTACTGACGCGCAGGTGACGGACGAGGCGCGCATCCTCGAACTGGCCCGAAGGGAATCTTCTGAACGCGATCGACGGCGCATCAGCGTTCTCTGCATCGACGCCGCCCCCAACTCCGTGCTGACGAACCGGCTCGCGGAACGGGGAGGCGGAACAGCCGTGTACCTGACCAGCAACTCGACCGCGGGGGATGTGACCTCCGCCGTGGAGGAAGTTCTTTCCCGCTGGTCGCGTCCCGTGGCCGAGAGCGTGACGCTGGAACTGGAGGCGGAGAATTTGCACGTCCCGGGGCGGGAAACCCGCGTAATCGCGGAGAACGAACCTCGCCGGCTCAAAGCCGAACTCGGAAGTCTCATGGGGGGCAACCCTCTCTGGGTGATCGGCAAAATATCCGGTTTCAGCTCCAAAGAACCGGTTCGGGCGCGCTTCGACTCCTTCGAGGCAGAGATCAGGATCGAGCCGGCTCGCAAGGGGGCAAAATCGGAACATGACGCGATTCGGACCCTGTACGGGGCAAGGCGTATACAGGAACTGGAGTTCCTCAAATCCTCCGGAATGGATTTGGAGGAACTGCGGATTGAGCTTTTGGCGCTCGGCTGTTCGCCGGAGGAATCAGGGGCGAAATCAGGAACAAAATCAGAGAATGAAAAACGCCCCGCAAAGAAAACCAGAGGCAGGGTCTATGAAGAAAACGAAGGGATTATTCTGAAAAAATTCATCGACGACCTGTTGTTGGAAGAATCCCTTAAATACGGTGTCGTCTCCAGTCGAACGGCTCTTGTGGCGTCCCGTAAGGAAAAGGGCGAACGGGTGGAGGAGACGGTTCTGACGCCGAACGCGCTTCCGGTTGGGTGGCATGAAGGTTTTGTCTCCGCGTCGTTTTCCCGGTTGTCCGCCAGGAGGACGGGCAGAGGTGCGGCCAGTGCCAGCAGATTTTCGGCCAGCGCCAGCGCCGGCAGCTTTTGCGCGTCGTCCTGCATGAGTATGCCCGCCATGAGCTGTCTCAGTTTTGACGAGGAGCCGGAGGATGATACGAATACGGAGGGTCAGTGCATTTGGGACGGGAAAATCACCGTGCCGGGTTCCGGCGAAATTATATTGAAGGAATTTAATGAGTCAAAGACCTTTTCTGATCTTTATTTGTCCACAGACTCCATGAAATTACTGGAGAAAGAAAATCTAAAAGGGTTTATTATCCGGATTTACGTCGATGGCGAAGTGACTTCGTCCGTTGCGGTGAAGCTCCTCGATCTTGTAAAATTGGGTGGAGAGCGGCCTTTGAATCTCGTCTGCAAACGGGGCGTCCGGTTTGTCCTTGTGAACGAAGGGGCAAATTCGGTCGCGCTGAAAAAACTGACGCTTTTTGTCCGATAAATTCTGAACGAAAAATCATGAAAATAATGACACAGAAGGAGACGAAAAAATAATGGAGGATTCTTTTTTCAGGACGTCGGGCGAGGCTCAACTGGATCGCGCGAAGGGCTGTCTTTTTGGACAGTTTATCGGGGACAGCCTCGGTGGTTTGGTGGAGTTCAAGACGTCGGAATATATCCAGAAGCATTATCCCGACGGAGTCAGAGACCTGGCCGACGGAGGGACGTTTTCCAATCTCGCCGGACAGGCGACCGACGATTCTGAAATGGCTCTGGCTCTGGCGCGCACGCTGGACAAGGACGGCGAGTACATTCAGGAAAACGTACGTAAGGCTTATGTCTCCTGGTTCGCCGGAGCTTTCGATTATGGCTTCGCTACGCTCAACGCGCTGGGAAATGGACGGCCTCTTTCCGATACGGAGGCCAACGGCGCGATGATGCGCGTGAGCCCCCTTGGAATATGGTGCGCCGAACGTTACGATACGCGTAAAAAAGAGGGTTTCGCTGAAATCGCGCGACTGGCGAGGACGGATGCCGCAATCACTCATCCGACTAAAGTCTGCGCCGACGCCAATACGTTATACGTGGCCGCAATTGCCGACGCGGTGCGTTACGGGGATACGCGGGAAGAAATTTTCGAAAGAATTTGCGTCTGGTGTCAGGAAATCGACGCCGCGGAATCGGTGAAAAATGCGGTGGAAAACGCCCGGAAGGAACCTCCGCTCTCCGAGTTTTCACTGCACAAGGGATGGGTTCTGGTGGCGTTTCAGAACGCGCTGTATCAGCTGCTTCACGCCGAGAACTTCGAGGAGGCGCTTGTGGACACCATCAGCTACGGACACGATACGGACACGAATGCGGCGATCTGCGGAGCTCTCATGGGGGCCGTAACGGGCTTTAAAGCGATCCCGACGCGGTGGAGCGACGTGATCTCCGTCTGCCGTCCCGGGAAAGGCAATCCCCGAACCAGCCATCCGAAACCGGCATTCTACTGGCCCTGCGACGCGGCCGAACTGGCGGAAAAATTGTTGAAGATGCGCATGACTGTATAATAATTGTCTGTTTACTGTCCTGCCCGGAAGTTCTGATTGTTCAATACAACTCAGCCGCTCCCGAAGGAGCGGCTGTTTTTTGCGGACAGGAAAATTCAGGGGACCAGCTTCGATGGATTCAGGATATTGTTGGGGTCGAAGGCGTTTTTGACGCGTTTCATGAGGCGAAGCTGGGCTTCGTCCAAAAAAATGCCCGCGTAGTCCTTCCGCTTCAGGCCGATCCCGTGCTCGCCGGAAAGGGTCCCTCCCAAATCTCTGACCTGCCCGTAAAGCTCCCGCCTCAGAGGGTCGGCGCGGCGATGGAGCTCCTCCTCCGGGGCGGCCTCCTTCGGGAATATCGTGATGTGGATGTTGCCGTCCGCGATGTGTCCGAAGGCGTTAAAGGTCGCCCGATGGTTTTCCGCAACTCGGGGCAGGCGCGCCAGAAATTCGGCGACGGCGCTGGTGGGCACAACGATGTCCTCTTTGGAAAGAATGGGCATGGAGGCGGTCCATTCCTCTTCCGCCACGTATTTCCTTATTCGCCACACCCGTTCCCTGGCGTTTCTGTCCTCCGCGACAAAGACCTCCCTGGCGCCGTTGGCCATGCAGATGTCTCCCGTCTTTTCCACGTCTGTCCAGAGCTGCTTTCGGTCCATGCCCTCCATCTGGATGATGAGCTGGGCGGCGGCGTCGCTTTCGGGGATCCGGAAACTTGTGTATCTCTCCACGTTCAGGATGGACTCCCGATCCATGTACTCCACCGACGAGGGGATGACCCCGCCCTCCGTGGTGATCAGAGAGGTCAGTTTCACGGCGGCCTCGACGCTTTTCATGGGAACGAGCAGATCGGTGACGCAGGTCGGAAGCGGAATGAGGTTGAGGATGATCTTCGTCACCACGGCGAGCGTTCCCTCGGATCCGATCAGCAGGTGAACGAAATCGTAGCTGGTGACGTCCTTGCGCCTTTTGCCGCCGAATGTCACGATGCTGCCGTCCGGCAGAACGGCCTCCAGCCCCAGAACGTGCGCGCCGGTAGCCCCGTATTTGATGACCTTGTTGCCTCCGGCGTTCTCCGCCACGTTGCCGCCGATGAATGAAATGTCGCCGCTGCAGGGGTCTCCCGCGTAAAAGAGCCCGCTGTTCCGCGCGGCTTTCGTCACCTCTGACGTCACCACTCCCGGCTCCGTGGTCAGAGTCCGGTTTTCTCTGTCGATTTCCAGTATGGCGTTCATCCGCTCCAGCGACAGAACGATTCCTCCCAGGGCCGGAACGGCTCCCCCGGAAAGGCCCGTGCCGGCGCCTCGGGGCGTCACGGGAATCCGGCGTTCGTTTGCGTATTTCAGAACCGCCGAAACCTGCGCGGTGTTCTCCGGGAAACAGACCGCGTCGGCCCTGTATTCTCTCTCGAAACGGGGGATCGTCTGGTCCGTGGAGTACGCCAGACATTTTTCTCCGTCTGTGGTGACGCCCGACGCTCCAAGAAGGGAAACGAGGTCCCGCACAACTTCTTCCGTGACCGGCGAATAAACTGAATGGGCCATTACGTCCGGCCTCCTTTCGCCGTTTCGATTTTTTCCGTCAGCTTCGGCAGAATTTCGTAAAGGTCGCCGCAGATTGCCACGTCCGAGACGTTGAAAATCTGCGCCTCCGGATCCCGATTGATGGAAATGATTTTTCCCGCGGTCTGCATCCCCGCCAGATGCTGGACCGACCCGGAGATGCCCGCGGCGATGTAGACCCTTGGGGCCACAACCTGCCCGGAGAGCCCCACCTGGTGCGGATAGCCGATCCATTTCATTTCGACGGCCGGACGGGATGCCCCCACTCTGCCGTCCAGAAGAGCGGCCAGCTTCGTCAGCAGGTCGAAACCCTCCGCTCTGCGCAGCCCTCTGCCTCCGGCCACGACAACGTCCCTGTCCTGCAGGGTTCCGTCGCTCTGAGCGAAACTTTCGAACTTCACCGTGCGAAGAGTTCCGCGCATTATGGATGAAACATCCGGCGTTACGATTTCCGCCCCTTTCTCCGTTACGACCGCGGGAATTTTGAAGGTTTTCGGTCGGACGGTGGCCATTTGGGGGAGATGGTTCGGCGTTCGGATGGTGGCCATGACGTTGCCTCCTATGGCCGGGCGCGACTGCAGCAGCAGACCGCTCTCCGGGTCGATGGAAAGTCCGGTGCAGTCCGCGGTGAGCCCCGTCCGCAGCAGTGCCGCCGCGTAGGGCATCACGGAACGGCCGAAGGCTGTGGCGGCCGCGATCACAATTTGAGGCCGATGGGTTTGGGCCAGATGGGCGAGGATTTTCCCGCAGACGGCGCGGTCGAAGGGCAGCGCTTCGGCTTTGACGGACAGGACCTGATCCGCGCCGTAAGAGCCGACTTTTTCGGGATTGAATCGATCTCTCAGGGAGTCGGTCAGCAGAACCACGGAAACGCCGCAGGGCCGGCCTCTGACGGAGGAAAGCGCGTCCGCCAGCCCCCGCGCTCCGGCGGTGAGTTCAAACAGAGTGGAGGACGGTTCCCCGTCCGGTTTCATCTCGCCAAGGACCCAGACAGAGCCTTCGGCGTCGAAGGTTTCTGACGGATTTTTCATAGAATCGCCTCGTCTCTGAGAATTTCGACAACCCTGTTCAACCCGGCCTCGAGTTCTTCCTCGTGTTTTGCGAAAAATTTTTCAACGGTCCTCGTCATCTTTGGCCGTTCGATTTTGACGACTCTCGTAGGGGAGGCCGCCAGTCCGGTGTCTTCCGGTTCAAAGCCAAGGCTCTCCGCCGTGACGATCTCCGTTTTTTGGAGCCAGGCGCGTTTTTTTCCGGACAGCGTCGGGAGCGAAGGCACGTTCAGGTCGCTCAGGACCGTGACCAGGCAGGGCAGGGGGAGTCGCTGGGTCAGAATCCCCTCCTCCAGGGTGCATTGGACTTCCACCTCTTCGGCGTCGCCGTTTTGCGTTCGCTGGAGGCTGGTGACCCGGGTCGCCAGAGGCAGGTCGAGAATCGCGGCGACCTCCGGGCCCACCTGTCCCGTCTCTCCGTCCGTGGCTTTTTCTCCGGCGATGATGAGGCCGGGGAGGCCCGCTTTTTTCAGCATCGCGGCGAGAACTTTTGCCGTCGCCCAACTGTCGGCTCCGGCGAAGGCTTTGTCCGTGGCCAGCATCGCCCCGTCGGCTCCCAGAGAAAACCCCTCTCGAAGGGCCTCTTCCGCGCCGGGCGGCCCCATGGAAAAAAGCGTCACCTCGTCGCCTTCCCGGCGAATCTGCCGGGCGGCCTCGATGGCGTTCAGATCAAGGGGATTGACGATGCTTCCCACGCCATCCCGGATCATTGTCCCCCGCTCCGGGTCCATTTTGACCTCGTCCGTGTCGGGGACCTGTTTGACAAGCACGGCTATACGCACAATATCACCTCATCAGGGCGACGAGGCCCAGAGTCAGCACCGGACAAAAGGTGATCAGGAGCAGACACAGGAACATTGCCGCCAGAAATGGCACGGCCGCTCTCGCGATCCGTTCGATGCTGACGCCGGAGATGGCGGTGGCGACGAACAGGTTGGCGCCGTAGGGAGGCGTGACGAAACCGATGGCCAGCGCCGTGGTCATGACGATTCCGAACTGAACCGGATTCATCCCCATGGATTTCACGATGGGCAGGAACACCGGAGTCAGAATCAGACACGACGAAATATTATCCACGAACAGGCCGACAAAAAGCAAAAAAAGTAAAATGAAACCCATCAGCAGAACGCGGTTGGTGATAACGCCTGTCAGCAGAGCAGCCACTTTTACGGGGATCTGTTCAATGGCCAGATAGGAGGCGAAGGCCATGGAAAATCCGATGGCGAACCCCGTCAGGCCATTCAGGTCGGCGGTGGACCGGAGGGAGGCGACGAAGGTTTTCCAGTCCAGCTCTTTGTAGATGAACACGCCCACGATCAGCGAGTACACAATTCCCACTACCGCGGCTTCGGTGGGGGTGAAGATTCCGCCGTAAATCCCGCCGAGAATGATGACAGGGGTGATCAGAGCCCAGATGGAGTCCTTCAGGACGGGCCAGAATTTCAGGTCTTCCCTCGCGGTTCCCCTGTAGCCCCGTTTGCGGGAAATCACGTAGCAGACGGCCATGAGCGACAGGCCGATGAGAACGCCCGGAACGACCCCCGCGATGAAGAGCTCTCCGATGGAGGCCGAGGCCACGACGCCGTAGATGACGAAGGGAATGCTGGGAGGGATGATGACCCCGATGGTCCCCGCCGTGGCCGTCAGACCGGTGGCGAAATCTCTGGAGTATCCCCGCTTTTCCATTTCGGGCAGCATGATGGTTCCCATGGCGGAAACAGTGGCCGGTCCGGACCCCGAAATGGCCGCGAAGAACATGCAGGCCGCCACCGTGGCCATGCCCACGCCGCCCGTTATTTTCCCCACCAGCACGTCGCACATGTTGACGATGCGTCTGGCGATGCCTCCCGCGGCCATCAGGTTTCCGGCCAGCATGAAGAAGGGGATTGCCATCAGCGGGAAGGAATCCAGCCCGGCGAAGGCGTTCTGGTTGACCATGATCGTCGGGATATTGCTGGTGAAGGCGATGGTGATCACCGTGGAAAGGCCGAGGGATACGCCAATGGGCACGGACAGCGACACGCAGATCACCAGCATCGCGAACAGAAGCAGAATATTCATTCCGGAAGCCCTCTCATTCTTTGTTTCGAGAAGAAATCCTTCAGGGTGTTTTCGGCGAGGCGCAGGGCCATCAGGGTGCACCCCACGGGCACGGCCAGGTGAACGTACTGCATGGGGATCTGAAGCGCCGAGGATTTCTGACCGAACCGCGCGACTTGCGCCGCCAGGCCAAACCCCCGGGCGGCCACGAAAAGAGCGAAGCCCATCCAGACCGCCGTTACGACGAGTTCGACGCCGCTTCGGGCTTTGGGGCTCAGTTTCTGCGTCAGCAGCAAAATCCGCAGATGGGATCTGTTGCGGGCGGCGTAGCTGACGCCGAGCCAGATTTGCCAGATGAAAAGGTACCGCGCCAGTTCCTCCGACCAGGACAGGGAGCTGGTGAACACGTAACGCATGATAATTTGCACGAAAATCAGGCCCACGCTGAAAACCAGCGAGGGCAGCAAAAAGATCTCCTCAAGGTGATCCCATATTTTTTTCAGCATGGGATTACTTTCCATACACCTCGTTGATTTTTTTAGCGGCCTCCAGAACCTTCGGCTCCACGACGCCGGCCAGGTCGTCCAGAACCGAGGCGGTGGCCTTCTGCCAGGCGGCGCGCTCCTCGTCCGACAGGCGGTTCACCTTCACGCCGGAGTTTTCGATGAGTTTTATGAACTCGTCCTCCATTTCCGTGTTCAGCCGCCGCTGGTTGGTGAGGGCGTAAATGGAGCCGTCTTTGACGACCTGCAGCAGGTCTTCGGGCAGACTCTTCAGAAACGCGTCGGAAAACACGTAGGCGTTGGCGGCGTAGCAATGTTCGGTGAATGTGTAATATTTCAGAACTTCGTAGACCTTGGCGGTGTAGGTCAGCACGACGCCGTTGTCCTGGCCGTCTACCGTCCCCTGCTGCAGCGCGGTGTACAGCTCGTTGAACGCCATGGGAGTTCCGTTGGCCCCCAGGGCTTTCATCGTGTTGATGTAGACCGGAGCCTCCATCACCCGGATTTTAAGCCCCTTCATATCCGCCATGGTGTTGATGGCGCGGACGTTATTCGAGATGTTGCGGAAAGCGTTTTCGCCGTACCCCAAAAGCCTCATGCCGATTTTGGGCAGATTTTCGGCGAGCATGGCGCCAAATTCTCCGTCCAGGGCGGCATAGGCCGTTTTCTTGTTCTTGAAAAGGAACGGGGCGTCGACGACGCTGAAGTTCGGGTCAAAGTTGGCCAGCACGGAGAGAGGGCCGAAGTTGGCTTCGAGGGTGTTCACCTGCAGGGATTCGAACATCTGCCGGTCTCCGCCCAGCACGGAATTGCAGTAGACCTCAACCTTGATTCTGCCCCCGGATTTTTCCTCCACGTAGGGCTTGAAGTATTGCGTCAGAGACAGCCCGCTGGCGGAGTCCTCCTGCACCGTGGCGCCGATTTTCAGAGTGAAGTCCGCCGCCTGAGCGCTGCCGGAGACTCCCGAGCAAATCGTAAAAACACACAGGGCCATTACAAAAAATACCATTCGATACTTTTTTGACATGATGCTTCCCTCCTGATATAAAATAAAGTTTATAAATCTGATTTTGCACTGTTTCCTAAAAAACAGGAATAAAACTGACCGGAACAATATACCTCATTATATCCTGTTTTGTAAATTTCCAGGCAAAAATAAAAGCAGTGGTATAAATAAAATAAAGTTTATAAAAGAGCCAGGGATTTTTGCCCCACTGCCGGCGTTGCTGACGCTTTATTCCTTCATTGCAAATATGGACGATGGAAGAATATCCGGTTTCCTTTCAGGGTCATTCTGCGGTCTTTGGGCGTCAGTTTGATCTGGCCGCTTTCACGTAATATAAGGTAAAATTCAATGCTATGTTCAATATGATATTCAAAAAGCAATAAGGGAGGTTTTTTTGTGAGTGAGCGGCAGAATCGGCAAAAGGGTATTTTAGGCGCAATTGAAAGAGTTGGCAATATGTTGCCCCATCCGGTTTATATTTTCCTTATTCTGACTGTCGTCGTCGTCCTCGTCTCCATGCACATGGGCGGCATGACCTTTCATAACCCGGGCAACGGAAAAGAAGAAGTGGTCAAAAACCTGGCGACGCCGGAGGGCTTCCGGTGGATGCTCCAGAGCATGGTGAACAACTTCACCCGCTTCCCTCCTCTGGGAACGGTTCTGGTGATGATGATCGGTCTGGGGCTGGCCGAGGAGGCCGGACTTTTGAGGGCCGTTCTGAGAAAAGCCATTGCGGGTGCTCCCAGGATCCTGACGACCACCATCGTGGTTTTCGCCGGCGTCATGGGAAACATCGCCGGAAGCGCCACGTTCGTCGTCATTCCGCCCCTTGGAGGGCTGGTGTTTAAATCTCTGAACCGCCACCCCCTTGCGGGAATCGCGGCCGGTTTTGCCGGTGTGGCGGCGGGACTGAGCGCCAATCTTCTGATAACGCCCACCGATATTCTTTGCGCGGGGCTGACGGAAAAGGCGATGCAGATCATGGTCCCCAACGCCACCGTTCACCCGGCGGTCAACTGGTATTTCATGTTTCTGGCGACGATCGTGCTCACCGTCGTGGGGGTCTTCATCACGGAAAAACTCGTTGAGCCGAGCCTTGGAACCTACGACGGCTCAGGCGGCGAGGTGAGGGACGAGGATACGGCCCTGATGGAGGTGACGGAGGCAGAACGAAGGGGAATGCGGAATGCCCTGATCGTCACTCTGCTCTACGTCTGCGTCATCGCGCTGATGGTGGTTCCTGCCGACGGCATTCTCAGAGATCCCAAACTGAAAACCATTGTTCCCTCTCCCTTCCTTTCGTCGATGGTGCCGATCCTGTTTTTGTGGTTTTTCCTCGTGGCGCTGGCCTATGGAATCACGGCGGGGACGATCCGAAATTCAGGAGACGTCATCAAACATATGACGGAGTCGATGAAGGGCTTCGCGGGATTTATCGTCCTGTGCTTCTTCGCGGCGCAGTTTGTCGAATATTTCTCCTACACGAACCTGGGCCTTCTTCTGGCCGTTAAGGGCGCGGATTACCTGCAGTCCAGCGGATTCATCGGCGTTCCTCTGATCGTTGCGTTCATTATTCTGGCGGCGCTGATCAACTTCCTGATCGGCAGCGCCTCCGCCAAGTGGGCCATACTGGCGCCGATTTTCGTGCCGATGTTCATGAAGCTGAATTTCTCTCCCTACCTGACGCAGGCCGCCTATCGCGTGGCGGATTCCGTGACCAACTGCGTCTCCCCGCTGGAGCCCTTCATGCCGTTTATCATTATCTGCGCCCAGCGCTACGACAAAAAAGCGGGACTGGGAACGATCATCTCCATCATGATTCCCTACGCGATTTTCTTCATGATCTCCTGGACCCTTCTGCTGATCGGGTTCTATCTGTTGAACCTGCCTCTGGGCCCTGGAGCGCCCGTTCTGCTCTGAAGAAATAGAAAAATGGGAAGTAAGTGAAGGGAGACCGAATATGCTTTCGGAGAAAGACTGGCGCGCGCTTTTTGAGGAGGTGGAAAAACTCAGAGATGTCCTCGTCAAAACCTCCTCGAAAATATGGGAAAATCCGGAAATAGGACATCAGGAGTTTATGGCTGCCGATCTTCTGTGCGGCGTCCTCGAATCGAACGGCTTCGAGGTGGAGAGAAACAGCGGCGGCATGAAAACGGCCTTCAGGGGATCTTTCCGGTCGGATAAAAAAGGTCCCACCGTGGCGTTTATCGCCGAGTACGACGCTCTGCCCGAACTGGGACATGCCTGCGGGCACAATCTTTTTTGCTGTTCCGCCCTGGGGGCCGCCATCGCTTTGCGCGGATTTCTGAAGGAAACGGGAGGCGAGGTTCAGGTTTTGGGCTCTCCCGCCGAGGAGGGAACCGTCCCCAATTATGGAGGAAAGGTGACTTTGCTCAAAAAAGGTTACTTTGAGCGCGTGGACTGCGCCTTTACCGCCCACGGGGAAAACGAGACCGTCATAGAGCGCTCTCTGGCCGCCACAATGGCTCTGGAGGTGACCTTCAGGGGACAGCCCGCCCACGCCGGCGGGTCGCCGGAAAAAGGGGTGAACGCCCTGACGGCCGGAATGCTCACCCTGAACAATATCAATGCCATGAGGCAGCACAATCTGGCGGGCGATATCGTCAACGGGGTCGTCGTGGAAAGCAGCTCCATGCCCAACACGATTCCCGACCTGTGCAGAATGAAGTTCAGCATTCGGGGCCGAACGTCCGCCAACCTCAAAAGAGTCCTGAAGGTGGTTACCAACAGCGTTGAAGCTGCCGCGCTGGTGACGGGCTGCACCTTTGAAACGAAAATTCCGGAGAATTTTTACGAGGATACGCGCCCGAATCACGAACTGGGACTGGTCATGGCGGAGGCGCTGAAAGTCCTCGGTATGCCCTTCAGGGCGTCGGACACCCGCGGCTATGGATGGGACGCGGGCAACGTGAGCTGCGTTCGTCCTCTTCTCGCGCCGTATTTTAAAATCGGCCCCGAGACGCTTACGGGCCACACGCGAGAATTTTGCGAGGCTTCCAATTCGGAGGAAGCCCGGGAGGCCATGCTGTCCGCGGCCAAAGCCATGGGCGCCGTGGCCCTCGAATACCTCGTGAGCGAAGAACTCAGGGAAAAAGTGCGACGCGAGTTCGAAACGGTAACAAAAGGCTGAACGTCGAAATATAAGGAGGCGTGAGGGCAGCTTGAATTTTCCAGGTTCGGAGTTCGTGTCTCTGCACACTTATTTGATTCTGTGCCCCATGCTTTTTCTGGCCTCTTTTGTGGACTCCGTGGCCGGCGGAGGAGGGCTCATTTCCATCCCTTCCTGGCTGGCCGCGGGGTTTCCCGTGCATTTTGCCTATGGAACCAACAAATTCACCTCGGGTGCGGCAGCGCTTTCTTCCTCCATCCGTTATTTCAGGAGCGGAAAAATCTCCCTCCCTGTGGCGTGTTTCGCCGCTGCCGGCGCGCTGGGAGGCTCCTGGCTGGGGGCGAGGCTGGTCCTTTTTTTGAGCGATGAGGTTCTTCGGGTGACGCTTCTGGTGCTTTTGCCCATTGTGGGAACCTTCACACTGCTCTGCCGGAGAAATGCTCCGACTGAGGAGAGTCCCGCTATGGCCCTGGCGGAAAATGCGGAAGCGGAAAAAAAGAGGTTTCTGTCTTTTCTCATCGGGTTGGTCATCGGCGCCTACGAGGGCTTTTTTGGGCCGGGGTCCGGCACGTTTTTGATCCTGGCCTTCAATTTTTTATTGGGGATGGAGCTTCTCACGGCCTGTGGGACGGCCCGTCTGGTCAACCTGGCGGCGAATCTGGCTGCGCTGCTCACGTTTGTGGCGGAGAGCCGGGTGGTTTGGGAAGTCGCTGTTCCCTGCGCGCTGTTTTCCATAGCCGGCGGTCGGTTTGGAGCCCGCTGCGCAATAACCCGCGGGGCGAAATTTGTCAGGCCTCTGATGGCCTTTGTCATGGTGCTGTTGTTCGCGAAGTTGCTGTACGATTTCTGCCTGAAAATAAAATTGATTTAACTTATCAAACTATATAAACAACACATGTCTGACCGGCCATCTCATGAAAACACCGGCAGTCATCGCGGAAGATAAATAATGCGTTCACCAGCAGCAATGTATAATAAAGAAAATTTACTGTTGGATACGCCTCCAGTAAGGGTATAAAACTCCAGGGTCTCCAAAACAAAAATTCACGAAAAAAAATATTTTTAAAAACGATGTTTTACAATCATCTACGCCCTTTCGTTTCGGGACGGAAAGCGCACTAAAATGACTTATTTGGGTAAAGAGCCGGTAAAAATCGGTACGGTGTGAAAGCAACTGGAAGATCGAAAACGCCTCGAAGACTCCATCAGACACATCCGCGCGGATATTCGACTGCTGGAAAAAGCCATAAAACTGAAGTGAAACCGATATGCTTTCAATCGAGTGTTATAGACGCCGTTTGGAAATTTTTTTCGGGCAATTTCGTAATCGCGCTACCATACGCAGGGCACGCCGTATCGGGGAATGTTTCTGTCGGTTGTAACTATCGACATTCTCTCGGACTTTGCAGTCGCAACGAGCAATCTGTCAAAAGGGTCGCGATGTATAGGCGGCAGATCGGACAGGCTCTCCAAATGCGATTGAGCGATGGGAAGCACAGTCCATCCATTTGTCTCAATCATGGCGTAGAGATTTGTCACGCCGCCGTCGAAGTGGAGTTTGCCGAGGCTGCGTTTGATTGTGAACTCCCAAAGGGACGCTACGCTTATTACTATGCCGTTATCGGGATCGCTGTCCTCAATCACGCCCGCCGCCTTTTCAGACAACTGTTTCGAATCCTCAAAAAACCAGAGAACAGTATGAGTGTCGAGCAGGTATTTCATTCCATGTACTCTTTGAAGTCGTCAATCGGGGCGTCGAAGTCGTCGGAAACCCACATCTTTCCTTTCATGCTCCCGCGGCCGTAAGCGAGCGCCCTGCTTTTTTTCACGGAGGCCGGCTTTGCAGACAGAACAAACGGCAGGTCGCGCTCGCGCACCGTCTGGCGCAGGAACAGATTGATTGCCGTCGTCATGTCCAACCCAAGCGTTTCGAAAATCTGCTGGGCCTGCGCTTTGATGTCGCTGTCCGTGCGTATGTTGATATTTACTGTACTCATAACTACCACCTCCTGTAATTCTTATAGTATTACAATATGCGCAGAACCACAACATCATAAAATGTATCTCGGTTCTCAAAACTGTACGATCTTATCGTAACCCTTTGGGAGGTATTTGTAGGTCAGAACGTAAAGGGCGCTGCTGAGACGGTTGAGAAACTCGACAATGTCCGGACGCTCCACGCCGCTTCCCGTCTCGAAGGCGCGGCAGGCGGCAACCTCTGCCTCTCGCACCTGAGTTCTGAGGAGGTTCAGGCCCGAGGCCGTGTCTCCCATGCTGAAGTGGGGCCGGATGTGTCCGATCCCGTAGTATTTTTCGGGATAGTGGGAACGTTTATGCAGTTCTTCCGCGGAAAATCCCCACAGATCGGCTTTTTCGCAGGGTTTCTCTGTGACGTCGCAGATCAGGAGGTCCACCAGCCTCAACCGGACCGCTTCCAGCTCTTCCGCGGCCTCCGGACAGCCGTTTTTCAGAAAACGGATCTGAAGCTCCACAACCAGGGCGCACAGACTGTCGAGGCGTCCCCGAAACTCTATTCGAGAGTCGGCCTTGCTGACGAGGCTGCCAGCCGCAAGATGGGTGGTGTGCTCCTGTTTGGCCGATTTTTGCGTTTCCGTGTTTTGTTTTTCCATGTCCTTTCTGTTCCTTTCTTTTCCGTCCCTTTTGCATTTTATAGAGGTGTTGGGGTTATTTTTTTGTTTTGCCGCAGCCTTTTTTCCAGGGGCAGAAACGGCAGTGTTCCCGCCTTGGAATCCAGTCCCCCCGGACGGTGGTCTGAGCGGCGAGGCGAATATGTTCTTCCATTGTTGCCCAGTCGTCGTTTTTCGAGAAACGTCGGGCATCGCCGGAGCGGCCACCCTCTCGCAGGAAGACGAGCCCAACGTCGACGCCTTCGAAGGGAAGCCCCTGTTTTTTCGCCAGAAGTTTCACGACAAGCGCGTAAAAACCGAGCTGGGCACGGTAAAGCTCTGCCGGCGCGTTGTCCGACAGGGTGATCTTGTAATCTCTGACGAACCACTGGTTGCGGGAGTCTCGCCACAGGGCGTCGATCGCTCCCACGAGGTACAGATGGCCGGCGTCCCCGCCGATGGAAACGCAGAAGGGAGCTTCTCTGCGAAGGCTGCCGCTTCGAGCCGCCTCTGCAATGAGACGTCCCTCCTCGGATCGGGTCAGGTCCATGAGCCAGCTTCTCAGTGCTTCCCGATTTCTGGCGTTTCGCCAGGTGTCGCGCAAATCCGCCGGCAGGCGAAGGGGGGCGGCGGAATTGTCCAGCCATTTCTCCAGCCCCTTCGGGGTCAGATCCCATTCCGCCAGAATCCAATGGGCCAGGGTCCCCAGCCGGGATCCCCCTGGAACGTCTCCGGGTTCGTCGGGAGCCTCCCATCGCAGGTCCAGTCCCTGCCGATGCCGTCGCCGCCAGGCGAAGGGACACCATTCGAACAGAGCGTAGGAAGTGGCCGAGAGGCTGGAAAGGGAGATTTCTTCCGAGTCGGGCAGTGTCAGACGAGGGGAGGGGACATTCTGTTCAACTTTTTCGAAAGTTCTTATGGTAACGCCGGAGGACCGCGTTTTCCCCGTTTCTCCTTCTTCCTCATCCTCTGCCCAGACGAGGGGAGGGCCTTCGAGGTCCTGCCAGTCGCAGCCCTGCTCCCTTCCCAGCCAGTCGAGCGTGTGTTCCAGCCAGGTGTCCTGTTTCACCGATCGCTCGCCGTCTTTGTTTTCGGAAACGGCGCCGCAGAGAATCAAAGCGTCCCTGGCTCGGGTCGTCGCCACGTAAAAGAGGCGGGTGCTTTCCTCCAGTTCGCTTTGGGCCGAAAGCGCCCGTTCCTGCTTCAGGGAGCGGGGAAGTTCCTCCTCCGCCTCCATGCCGTCCGTGTTCCGCATCATGTCGGGGATGGCCGACAACACGACCCCCATTGTTTTGGAAGGGGCCAGAGTTGCGCTGTTTCCCTTGCCGCCGACGCCCCGATCCATGGCCATGACGGCCACCACGGGAAATTCGAGCCCCTTGGAGCTGTGGATCGTCAGCACGTGAACGGCGTCTGCGTCCGGATCCATCCAGGGCGCTTCCTCGGAGGTCTGCGCGTTGCGAAGGGCCGTGTCCAGCCATTGGGTGCAGCCGGCGAGGCTTGGAGAGACCCCGCTTTCGTATCCGGCAGCCATGGAAATCGCCTTGGTGACGTTGCTGACCACCCGAAGGCGCTGATCCCGTCTGAAGGCGGCGAGCCAGTTTCTGTTCTCCAGAAGGCTGGACAGCAGGGCGGAAGGCCCTCTCAGGTTTCCAAGACGCCGGAGATGCTCCAGCCGTTCCACAGCTTCGGGAAAACGTTCCTGAACCACGTCGAGCAGGGAAATTTCTCCCATTCGCGCGGTCGTGGCGTGAAGATTCAGGCAGGTCGTGGCATCGGAGCGGGAGACGCCGGAAAAAGGAGAGGAAAGCCAGCCCGCAAACGCCGTTTCGTCGGAGGGAAAGGCAGCCGCCCGCATGGTGTTGACCACGTCGGTGATTTCTCCCCGGGAAAAATAACTGGAGTTGCTCTCGAAGACGACGGGGATGTTCTCCTTGGTGAACATGTCTTCCAGAGTTTCATACTCCCCACGGGTCGGGGTCAGGATGGCGAAGTCCTTCCAGCTTACGGGGCGGAGAACCTCGTTGCGCCCGTCCCACACGGTACGTCCCTCCTCGATCCAGCGGGTAAAAATCCGAGCCAGATTCCGCGCCAGTCGCTTCCGGGTCTCGCGTGAACTCCGGCCCTGCCTGACGGCCAGAAGCAGGGTAAAGGGGGTGACGGTGGAGAGGTCGCGGTTGGGATGGGGGGCGGACGGGGGATCAAGGGGCTCGAACTTCAGACGGCTCATCCGCTCTCCCGCACCGAGGCCCTTTTCCCAGATGTGGGCGAAAAGGGAGTTGATCGGCCGCAGAAGCGACGAGCGGGTTCTGAAGCTGACGTTCAGGGTGATGTCGCTCCCCGAACTTCGGCTTTGCAGCACGGTATCGGCGAAAAGAGTCAGGTCGGCGTGGCGGAAGCGGTAGATGGCCTGTTTCGGATCGCCGACGACGAACAGTTTTGCCCCTTCCTTCGTCTGAAGGTCGCGAATCAGGGAGTTTTGCAGGGGATCCGTATCCTGAAATTCGTCGATCAAAATGTGTTTGAAGCCCTTTAGTCGTTCGTCCGCGCCGATGGAGGAGGCGGCAAAGCGAATCATGTCCGTGAAGGAAAGAAGGCTCCGGCGTCGCTTCATCCCGTCCCAGCTCTCCCAGGCCAGGGCGGAAAGACGCAGAAGCACGGCCCGCAGACGGCGTTCAGCTTCGGGCAGGGGAGCCTCCGGAGAAATTTTCGAAAGTTCCCGCCATTTTTTCTGGGCGTTTTTCCAGCTCGTGATGCTTTGTCCCAGGCGCTCGCCGATAGCTCCGAAGAGCGTCGACCTTCCTCCGGAGAGGTTTTCACACAGGTCCGTGTAAAACAGCCGTCGTCGTTCTATGGCTGTCGGGTCGTCGCCGGAAGCGTTTTCGTCGAGTCGCAGGTCTTTTCCCCATTTTTCCAGCAGCATCGCCAGAGCCAGAACCGGACTTTTTCCCTTTCCCGTGGCTTTACGGAGCACCGCGTCCCGTGCGTCCAGGATGTCGCCTCCAAATTCTCCGAAAACGGAGCGCCAGAGCTGCCAGGCTTCGTCCCAGCGGGGTTGCAGCAGGTCTCTCAGGGCGTTGGACATGGATTTTGCTCTGGGGTCGTCCTCTCTCTCGGCTCCTTTCGCCCATTCCGTCAGGGTTTGCCATGAGTGTCCCAGGCTGGAGTGCAGCTCCGTCACGTTGACAGCCAGGTTGCAAAGCGTGTCCGGCTGCCATTTCTCCAGAGCGGCGATCAGTATGGGGTCGCTCTCCAGCCTTTCCGCCGCGTCGAGAAGGTTTCTGCTGCCGCAGGAGGCCACAAAGGTTCTCAGGTCCAGTGCGTCCAGGGCCTGTTTCAGGTTTTCCCGGAATTTTTCTTTCTGGGGGTCGCTGATGACGGAAGAACGGGGGTCCACGTCGAGGGCGAGGCCGGACTCCCGGATGAGGCGCGCGGCGAAAGAGTGTATGGTGGAGATCCAGGTTTCGTCGAACCCCTCCTCCAGCGCCTGTCGCTCTTCCCGGGAGAAGTTTTCCGGAGACAGCAGCGGCATGAGAGCGAAGGCCCGTTTCCGTATGCGTTCCTGCATTTCTCTGGCCGCCGCCTCGGTGAAAGTCAGGGTCAGAATATTCTGCGGCAGACAGTCCGAATCCGAGAACAGCAAACGCGCGTAGCGGGTGGAGAGAACCCAGGTTTTTCCCGTCCCCGCTCCGGCGCCGACGGTGATCAGGGCGTCGTCGCAGGTCACGGCGCGAACCTGTCCCTCCGGAGTTCCCTCCGGCAGAAGAAGAGGCAGCCAGTCAGTTTTCCGTTCGCTCATTCCGTTCCTCCGTTTCAGGCTCGTCTTCCGACTCCATTTCCGATGAAGTTTCTCCCTGGGATTCGCCGCGCAGTTCACTCTTTCGGCAAATGCCTTTCATGTCGCAATAGCTGCAGGATTCCGCGTCAAAGAAGGGCTCGTACCGGCCCTCTCTGAGAATTGCGGCGGCGCATCGAAGGGCGGTTTCGGCCTCGGCGATCCGCTCTTCCGGAGAAACCGGCTTTGCCCTGGGGAGATAGCAGTCGGCGAGGCTTTGGGTCGCGAAGGTCCCCGCCAGAGCTCCGTCTTTGTGGCCGAGAAATCCCACTCCCGCCATTCTGTGGTCGGGAAACTGCCGGCCGTACATCAGGGCGTAGGCCGAAAGCTGAAGTCCGAAGCGAAACGCCTCCCGACCCTCCAAAAGCTCAGGAGGCAGCCAGGGCCGCTCGGTGAGACGGGGGAGGGATTTTTCGTAGGTTCCGCCTTTTCCGAGTTTATAGTCCAGAATGACGATTTGGCCTTCGTCCAGCATCTCCACCCGGTCGCATCTCCCGGAAAAGACGGCCCCGTCAATTTGGGCGGACAGGGAAAGCTCCTCTTCCATGTAGAGTATTTTATGTCTGATCCCCGACGCCTCAAGGCGATCCAGAATGTCCTGCTGCGTTTGGGCGAGTCGGGCCATGTAAAATTCAAGGTTTTTGAGCGTCCGCTTCAGCCGCCGGTCGGACAGGAAACGCGTGAAGCCGGCGTAATCTTCGTGAAGTTCCAGAGCCTTTCTCCATTCCTCCGCCGCGAGAACGGGCAGGGAAGGAGAAGCATCGGCCTCTTCTCCCCTGCGCCGCCAAATGTTCTGCCAGAGCCTGTGGGTCAGCGTTCCGGCCTCGGCGCTGTCCGAAAAGGCCGTCCGGCGTTCGTTCAGCCTCGCGGCGCGCCGGAGCCACCAGCGGAAGGGGCAGTCCAGCAGTTCATGAAGATCGCTGACGGACAGGCGGGGGCTTCCGGCCTCGGAGCGAACGGCGGGCTTTCCTCGTTCGACGGTTTTTGAGAAGGGGGCCTCGATGGCGGGAAAACAGGGCTTCCCGGGAGAGGGGGCCAGTTCGCCGATTCCAAGAGGCGGCGCTTCCATCAAATCCCATGTTTTCATATCCGTGAGAAATGTCTCCAGCAGCTGGGTTTTTCCTGCGGGGCGTTTGTCCTGATCCGTCTCGGAGCAGGATGCGATCGTGAGAGTCTCTCCCGTCCAGAGCAGCCTTCGAAAGAGGGCTTCTCTCTGCGCCCGCCGGTCGTGAGCGGAGGGAAGCCACGCGGAGGCGGCCCGCATCCGTTCCCGCTCTTCCGCGTCCAGCAGGGGAGAGGAGGGCTGTGTGCCGGGCCAGTGCTTCTGAGTGACATCGGTCATGATCCACACGGGATATGAGGCCAGAGTTGGAGGCGGCCCGAAGTGGAGTGCGACAGAGCCTCCGATTCCGGGACCCGGCTGTACCCGTGATTCCGAGCACCAGTTTTTCAGAAAATCGACGGCCTCCGTTCCCTTCAGGGTCACTTTGCCCGCCGGCCCAAGGTCGGGCTGAAGTTCGTGCAGGGCGAGACGTTTGGCTTCGACCTCCGCCAGAGATGCGGCGAGCTCTCTCAGGTCTTCGTCCAGGTCGGGGTCGTCGAACGTCCCTGCGGAGGTCGCGGCCTTCAGCCAGAGGCCCGGCGTCGTCAAAAAAGCGTGAAGCGCCGCGAAAATCCCCTCCGGCGCGGCGCCTTTTTCCAGCGCGCGGCAGAATTTCACCAGGGCCTTGAAGGCCTTCAGGGCCTGTCGGGCATTTTTCCGGGCCACGCCTTTTGAGGCGTTTATCCGGTATTCCAGCCAGCTTTCCCATCCCTTTACCCCACGTGGTCCGTCTGAGGCGGCGTCGTCCAAGGGAAATCCGGCGCCTGCCAGACAGGGATGCGCAAGAATCAGAGCCGTCTCCCAGGAGTCCAGCCCCTGAACCCAGGCCGTCCATATCGGAGTGAGAAGCGTCCCCGGAAGAACGTCGCTCATACTGCGTCCCTGAGCCAGAGTGAAGGGGATGCGATAGCGCCGCAGCGCCGATTCCACCTCCGGCCCCCGCTGTTCCGGAGTCATGATGGCTATGGCTCCGAAGCCTGGAAAGGGAGTTTGCGTCTCTGCCAGAAAACCCTCTCCCCCTCGCCAGAGAGCCAGAGAACGGGCGACGGCCTCCGGCTCAAGAGAAAAATCCAGGGTGCTCAGAAAGGCGATTTTGCCTGAAGGGGGAGACGTGGAAAAGGGTTGGAGGGGGGACAGCCTCTCGAACTGACTCTCGAATTGTATGGAGGCGTCCTGAAAATCCCGAAGCCCCGTTTCGGGCTTGAACAGCGTTACCTCCCGACAGACGGCGTCGATGCGCCGAACCAGAGCGAGCTGGGCGTGGGTGAAGGACAGGAAGCCGACGAACACGAAAACCTGCGACCGCCCCCAGTCCTCTCCGCAGAGCTCCAGAAGCTCCCGCGCCTTTTGGGGAATCTGGGCGCTGTCCATGAGCCGGTTCTGACGGAGATATTCGAGATAATTTCCGTAAAGGGCGGGCAGCACCCGTGAGATCGGGGCGTCGTCCCGAGCCGCGGCCTCCACCTGTTCCACGGAGATGTCCTCGTTGATCAGCTCGCGGATGTCGTCCGAGAGAACGTCGATGAAACCGGGACGTTTCAGGCCGGGCCAGCGTTTGGCCGGTTCGGGGTCTTCCTTCAGAAATTGCTCCACCACCTGCGCCAGAATCAGACGATGATCCGGCGGGTCGATCTGTCGCAGGCGCGGAAGTCCGGTGAAATCAATGAGGTTGTCGTACAAATCTCCCCAGTTCCAGAGAATTCCCCTTCGTTCCTCGCTCAGCCCGAATTCCTTCGACGCCGTTCGCGTCCTCCACCAGTCCCGATCCCGACGGGAAGGCACGATAAACCGCGTTTCCTCTCTCAGCGCCTCTCTCAGAGCGACGTCCAGATCGGACATCCTGTAGTACGGAACGATTCGCATCACCGGCAGCAAACCCCCTGAAAAAATTTTACAGGGTTAAGTATACCGTTTTTTGAGGGCCTTATTCCGTTTCTTTCAGCCAGGTCGTCAGATGGTTTATGATGTTCTCATATTCCAGCCCCGTCATCGCTTCTCGCAGCCGCGCTATCCGGTCTCCTTCGGAATCGTATTCGTAATTTTCCAACTTTTTCATGAGCTGTATCAGCTCGCTGGTATGGAAGTTTTCGGCGGCTTTTTTCATCTCTTCCAGCAGGGCCCGATCGGGTTTCGGGGCTCGCGGTTTTCCTTCTCCTTTAGCGTTTTTGTCCGCGGAGGTTCGGGACAAAAGGATTTTCAGTTTTTCGATCAGGGCGTCGGCGTCGGCCAGAAGTTTTCCGTTGCCCTTCAGGACGGCGGTCAAATCCCCGTTTTTAGCGGCGTATTCCAGATTTTCCGCGGTGAGGGCCAGAGCGTTGGCGCAAATTCCGGCGCTGCTTCCCTTCAGCCCGTGTACCGTCAGTCCGTAATCGGCCAGGCGGGTGGAATCCGCGTTCCGCAGCCGCTCCAGCAATCGGGGCATCTCCTCCACGTAAGTTCGCAGAACGTCCAGGTAGATCTTTTCGCTGCCGAAGCGATGAACTCCGGCTTCCAGGTCGACGCCCTCCACCCGCACATCTCTGGGAAGGCCGGGTTCCTTCGTTTCCCTCCGGACGGGCATTTCCCCGTACTGGGGCGTGACCCCGATCCATTGCGCGAGACATGCGTCAAGCTGGACGATATCGATGGGTTTTGAGATGTAGCCGTTGAAACCGAAGCCCAGAAATTTTTCCCTGTTTCCCTTCAGAGCGTTGGCCGTCAGCATGATGACGGGGACGTTCTTCGCATATTCCGAATTGGACTCCATGCGGATGATTCGAGTTGTTTCGAGGCCGTCCATTTCCGGCATCATGTGGTCCATAAACACCAGATCGTAACGGGGGGCCTCCCGTCGAATCGCCTCAATAGCCTCCCGTCCGCTGGAAACGCAGTCCACCTGCAGGTCGTAAGGCTGCAAAAGTCCCCTCATGACGTCCAGGTTCGTGGAGATGTCGTCCACCACCAGCACATGGCCCTTCCGGAGGCGGCTTCGCATGAACTGCCGGCTTTCGGTCCGCCGATTTCCCACGTATTGCAGATGTTTGAGCTTCTCCAGGGTATTGGCGTCAATCGGGGTTTCATCCACAATCTTCTGCTTCAGCGTGGCGGTGAAAAGACTTCCTTTTCCATATTCGCTTTCGACCTGAATGGTTCCTCCCATGAGCGAAACGAGGTTCTTCGTGATGGAGAGCCCCAGGCCGGTTCCCTCGATTTTGCGGTTGGCTCGCGCGTCCAGCTGGCCGTACTCCGTAAAAAGTTTGCCCAGGTCCCTCTTTTTTATCCCGATGCCCGTGTCGCTCACGGCGAAAATGAGCAGCGCATTTTCCGGATTTTTCCCTTCCGGATTTTTTTCCTCCGAAATTTTCTCCCAGGAGACGGAAAGCGTGACAAAACCCTCCTGAGTGTACTTGAACGCGTTGGAAAGCAGATTGTTCAAAACCTGAACGATGCGTATCTCATCGCCCCAGAAAACGGAGGGCAGGGAATTATCCGCCTCCAGGCGAAAAACGATCCTTTTGGACCCGATGCGCACGATGTTGAACTGAATGGCGTCGTTCAGAACGTCCAGAATTTTGTACTCCATCGGGACAAACTGGAATCCCCCCGCCTCAATCTTTGAAATGTCCAGAATATCGTTCACCAAATCCAACAGGTTCATGGCGGAAGCGTAAATCTTTTCCAGTTCCAGCTGGACGGAGTCCTTCAGATTTTGCTCCAGCAGAATATCCGTCAGGCCGATGATGGCGTTCAGGGACGTGCGAAACTCGTGACTCATGTTCGATAAAAACTGAGATTTTGCCATGGTGGCGTGTTCCGCCTCTTCGCGGGCGTGTTCCAGCTCGGTGACGTCGTTCAGCAGGAGCATGGCGCCCTCGTTTTCTCCGTCGGGGTTGGTCATGGGGGTCAGATAAAAGAGAAAATTGTGCTTCGTTCCACCGCTGTCCAGTTCTCCGGAGCGGGAAAGGGATTTGTTGAACATCATTGCCTCATTCAGGGCCTCGGAAAGAATCCTGATGATTTCCTCTGGACAGAAAAGCCTGAAAACGTCCTCCGCCTGGTTCCCGCTGACCTGCAGCACGTCGGAAATGTCGAAAGATTTCAGGAAGGAATCGCTGAAAAAGGCGACGCGTTTCGTTTTGTCGAAAAACAGAATGACGTTGGGGCTGTTGCTCAGGAGCAGCATCAAAAACCTGTCCCGCTCGCGCTGCGCCAGTGTGCGGGCGGCCACCTGATTGGCCTTGGCGTTGGCGTATATTTTTTCCTGCTCCACCGCCTGTTGCAAACGGTTAATTTCGCGGGCGCTTTTTCTGGCGTTTTTCTCCAGTTCGGCGATCCGCTGCCGCTGAAGTTCCATAATCGCCTGAGGGTCCTCGTTCTGGAGGTCCTGTAAAGGGGTGGTTTTGCCCTTCTGCTCCGTAGTTTCCATTATGATTCAAACGGGATTCAAAGACGTAATAAGGATTAAAAAACGCAGGCGGAGAAGCTGTAGTTATGCATCCGGTTGTGCAGCTTCCCGTTTTCGTCCCGCACAGGGCAGATTTCTCCGCCGCAGTAGCTCATAAGATGAGGGACTTTGTTTTCGCCGCTGCCGCCTGTCATCTTCGCGACGAGCTTCATTTCGTCGCCCTGATTTGGCGCCAGCATCACGTAACGGGTGACGCAGGGGAACAGAAAGGCGCCTCCGTGTCTGTTGCTTTGCAGTATCCGGCGAACGCTTTCCTCACCGGTGGAGATGATGCCCTCGACGGTGATTTCCCCGGTGGTGATGCGGGCGCCCTCCGGCATAGGTCCGCCGCACAGAAGACTGCCGTCCTCGTTGATGGTGTACACCCCCAGGGACACCGGTTCGGCATTACCCTCGTAGTACACCATGAAGGGCATCGAGGTGCTGGATTGTTTCACGAGATTGATTCCTATGTTCTCCAGATACTTCCAAGCGGGCTGATTGTTGATTTTTTTCAGAAGACAGCCGTCGGACTCGGTGATAACCCCCACGCTTTCCCGGATTTTTTGCCTGGGGATTGCGGTGAAGACAAACTCCGGGTTCACCGAACCCTGCAGCAGCAGCATTGCCAGTCCAGCCGGGCTGGCCACGCCGTTTCGGACGACGCAGCACTGCGTGTCGCCCACATCGACGCTTGTGGCCGCGCCGCCCCAAATGGGAATGCCTCCGCAGACGTCGTCAAGGGATTCCAGCATGATGGAGCCGCTCAAATACTTGAGGTAGGGAATGATCGTCATGAGCAGAGAGGGGTCTCCCGGCAGCTGCCCGCGGGCGGAAGCCCAGGCCCCGGCGATCTTTTCTCCGTAATCCGCGCTGCCCAGGGGCTCGGTCAGAACTGTGGAGAAGGACACCTCGTCGCTGGTCAAAACCGCCATGGACAGTCCGTACATGCTGTGCCCCTGCGCCGTGGCGTTGGCTATGGTGGTCATGCCGATAAAATCGAAAGGAAGCCGCTTCGACAGCTCGGCGACAAATCCCTCGTCGATGAAATCGAAATGACAGGCCAGAACTCCGGCAGAGTGTTTTTTCAGAGATTTGAGATTCAACTGTTCCAGAATTTCGTCGATACCTTTTTCCGGTTCATCAATTTCTGTGGTGTATGCCGTGGTCATTTGGATCATAAATTCTTCCTCCTCTCTAATACTCTCAAATTAAGAATACAATTGCTCTTCACAAGTTTTATCTGAAAATTTAACCTTGTTGAATGTCTGAGGAGCTCATAACATTATTATACCTTAATGCCCTGTATCATACGAACTGAAAAAGAAGGAGGGCGGCCCGCAGGCCGCCCTCTCGTTGCCGTTTCAGATTTCAGCGATACTTTGATGCTTTTTTGATTTTTCTTTCTTTCAGCGACGTTTCTTTCCCGTTCGCTTCAGAGTCAGGGCCGGAATCAGCGCCAGCGCCAGCAGGGCCGGCAAAATGCCCGCGTTGCACCCGCCGTGATGCTTTTTGCCGGTGTCGTCGTCGTCGATGATCACGTTCCTGTTGCCCGTGACGATCCAGGACCAGGTCACCGCCGGATCCAAATCCTGCGCCCAGTCAGTTCCGTCCGGCAGGCTCCACTCCACTCGGGGGATGCTCAGTTTTTGCAGCTCCGTCATGTCCTTCGCAATTCCCGTGATTCGCAGAACTCGGTTTCCGCTCACGCTCGTCGCAAGCTCGAAGGTCACGTGAGAGTAGCTTGACTGCGAATACGCACCGCCCAGATAAACGTGGATGTGGGTCGCGTTGGTCGGCGCGTCCTCCACAAGCGGCGCTTCCACCGTGAACGAAACCGTCCCGTCCTGATTCACGGGCTGGCTCAGGCTCCAGGTGCTCCCGTCCGGATTCACCAGCAGACCGCTCATGAACGTCGAGGGCTGAATCCTCACCCTGATCCGATAGACGGCGATGTTCGTTCCGTCAGCGGAAATCACCGTATATTCCACCACTTTGTTTCCGGAGAAGTCCTCCAGCGTCCCGCCCGCCGGCGAGACCGTCGCTCCATCGGAGGGCAGGGTGAAGATCAGGCCGATGTCCGACAGATCCAGCCCGTCTCCCTCGTCCGCCGGAATCGTCACGACCCAGGTTCCGTCGCTCTGGCGGCTGATGTCGCAGTCGTCGGCAATCACCGCTCCGCCTCCGTCAACCACCGTCACGGGGCCGTGGGTGATGTCCGCCGAGGAATCCCCGTCTCCCGACGGCTTCGGTTCCGGATCGGGCGAGGTGGGGTTGGG
>JAISUO010000004.1 GCA_031272035.1 Synergistaceae bacterium | reverse complement strand
AGCCTGAAACAGCCGGCGTTATTTTTCGTTCAGCACCGGCTGTTTCAAACCCTAAGCGGACATTTTCGCTGGTGACTTATCGTCTTTTAGGCGGACATTTTCCCTGACGCTTGACAGAGCAGAAATGGCATAACATAACCCCCTTTGTTGCTGATAAATTCTGAGAATTTAATGAATTATATCACGCGACGCATCATCAACACCAGCCTCCGTTTTTCTCCAACAAAAAAATATGCGCACAACCCGTCCAAAGGCTGTGCGCAGGACACGACACTGGTTATACCGTCACGCCGTCGCGGAAAATCGTGATTTCGCCGGAGAGCTTCTTCTCGTGGGCGACGCGCTCCCCTCCCGCCACGCGCAGAACGAGGTCCGCCAGGCGATCCGTCGCGGCCTCCCAGGTCTGCCCGCTCAAAAGCGTTCCCGCGTCGAAGTCGATCCAGTTCGGATGCTTCTCGGCCAGCGGGCTGTTGGTGGAGATTTTCACGCAGGGGACGACGCTTCCGAATGGCGTCCCCCGACCCGTTGTGAACAGGAGAATCTGAGCGCCGCTGGCCGTCAGGGCGGAGCAGGAGACAAGGTCGTTGCCGGGCGCGAAGGTGATCTGCACTCCGCCGCCGGGCTGAATGGGCTGGCCGTACTTCAGCACGTGGGTCACCGGCGCGTTTCCCGCCTTTTCCACAGCGCCCAGAGATTTTTCCTCAAGGGTCGTGATGCCGCCCCTGCGGTTGCCCGGCGCGGGGTTTTCGTAGATGGGCTGGCCGTAGCGGACAAAATAGTCGCGGAACCACCGTATCAGCCGGATGAAATCTTCGTGAACCTCCCGGCTCGCGATGCGCTCGGCGACCACGTCCTCGGCGCCGAACATCTCCGGTATCTCCGTGGCGACCACCGTGCCGCCGGACGCGGCCAGGCGGTTGGAGAAGCAGCCCACGAGGGGATTGGCGGTCAGGCCGCTGTAGCCGTCGCTGCCTCCGCACTTGACTCCCACGCACAGTTCCGACAGCGGGAAAGGCTCTCTTTTCCGGGGAGCGGCGTCGGCCAGTTCCTCCAGCAGGGGGACGACTTTCTCCTCTCCTTCGGTCTGGAGCACCAGCGAGCGAATCCGGGGATTCTCCCCCGTCCGCTCCAGCATCAGCGGAACCTGAAGATTTTCGCATCCCAGCCCCACCAGCAGCGCCCCCGCGGCGTTGGGATGCTGAGCCAGCCCCGCCAGCAGGTCCGCCGTCATGGCAAGGTCCCCTCCAAGCTGAGAGCAGCCGAAGGGATGCTCCAGCACCTTCACGTCGTCGATCCAGTCGGGTTTTTTCCACTCCCGAACCACCGCGCGCAGCTCACCGTTGACGCAGCCCACCAGCGGAATCAGCCAGAGGTCGTTGCGGACTCCGGGCCGGCCGTTGGGCCTCCGATAGCCGGGAAACGTCCCCGGAATGGGAGCGGCGTCGAGACGGGGCGGCTGGTGGGGCCGCCAGGCGGGAAGCTCCTGAGAGGGGTCCAGCCGGGTGGCGACGTTGTGTTCGTGAACGTGGTCCCCCGGCGCGATGTCGCGGGTCGCCACGCCGATGGGATGGCCGTACTTGATGATCAGGCCGCCCTTCGGAACGGCTGCGGACGCCACCTTGTGCCCTCCCGGCACGTCCCCTGAGAGAGTGACCTGCTGTCCGCCGGAACTCACCGTCTCGCCCTTTTTCCCCCCCTGAACGAGAACGAGGACATTGTCCCCGGCGTTCAGCCGAATAACGTTCGTCTCAGAAAAGCTCATGCAGCAGCGCCTCCTTTATTTTCACCGGCAGAGCCGGAAAGAAACTTTCAATCCGGTCCGCCGGGGACGTCCCCCGAATCTGCGAAAAATCTTTCAGCTCCAGCTCCCCCCCGGGAAGGGCCACGACCGCTCCCCCTCCGTAGAGCTCGCAGAGTTTGCCGATGGCCTCGGTCATTCGAGGCGGCAATTTTCCTTCTTTTGTGAAATAATCCACCAGAGTCGGACGCATACGCGTGTTCGCCTTGGCCACGGTGTTCAGCGCGATGGAGCGGAAGCTGTGCCCCAGCGCCGGATTTTTGAAGCGGGTCAGCACCTCGTCGGCGTAGGCGTGGGTTTCCGCGGAATCGTCGATGGCTCGGCAGATTTCGTCGTGCATCAGCTCCGACAGCCATTTCGCGTGCTCGGGATGGGAGGCGAAGGCGTCCACCTTCTCCACCCCCGCCAGCAGGGCCACGGGGACGGAAGAGGTGTGAGCGCCGTTGAGGATGCGGACCTTGCGGTCGTGATAAAAGTCCAGCCGGTCGGAGGTGACGATGACGTTGAGCCCGGCCCGGTCGAAGGGGAGCAGCTCCAGAATTTTCCTGTCTCCCTCGATCACCAGAAGATGAAACAGTTCCCCGCTGGTCAGATACGGGTCCGCCCGTCCGATACGGGCCTCGACGCGTTCTTTGGCGTCGGCGGGGTATCCCGGCACGATGCGGTCCACCAGCGTGTTGTAGAACGTGCAGCTTTCCAGATAGCTGTCGTAAACAGAACCGTAACCCAGCGACGTTCCGTAGAGTTTCAGGCAGTTTTTCAGCAGGTCGGCGCTGCGGTCGTTGAGCTCCATCGCCATGATGGAAAGCGGCGGCAGCTTCGCCTCCGCCCGGCGATTCAGGAGCAGAGCCAGCAGAGAGGGGAAATTGTGGGGCTCTTTTTTCTCCGGATCGTGAAAAATCCCCGCTTCCGTGGTGTTCGAGACCACCAGCCCGATGTCCTCCATCCCCGCCGCCAGATACGCCTCCAGCCCGCTCTCCGTCCAGGGGTCGATGCCCCTGCCGATCACGTCCACCCGATCCAGCGTTTCGACGTAACGGTCGCCCTCGTAACCGCGCAGCAGAACGTGATAGCTTCCCGCCGCCGCCAGTTCCCGAACCAGTCCGGTTCTGATCGGCTGAACCAGAATCGCCTCGTAGCGCTTCTCCGTCGCGTCCGTGATTTTTTGCAGCATCCAGTCGAAAAAGCAGCGCAGAAAGTTCCCCTCTCCAAATTGCAGGATCTTTGTGACTTTATCCTTTGTGACCTTATCCACTGACCTGTCCGCCCCCCTCGTCACGCGCCCCGCATTTTGAAGTACGCGGCCGCGTTGTCGTAACACACATCCCGCACGATTTTACCCAGCAAATCGTAGTCCTCCGGCAGCTCCCCCGCCTCCATCTCCGTTCCAAGTCTGGCGCAGAGCAGCCTTCGGAAATACTCGTGCCTCGGGTAGGAAAGGAAACTGCGGGAGTCGGTGAGCATCCCCACGAAACGGGAAAGAAGCCCGATACTGGCGAGGGCGGACATCTGCCGGTTTATGCCGTCCTTGTGGTCGTTGTGCCACCAGGCCGTCCCGAACTGCATTTTCCCCGGCGTCGCCCCGTCCATAAAGGAGCCGATGACGGAGGCGATCATCTCGTTGTCCTTCGGATTCACCACGTAGAGAATGGTGCGAGTCAGCTTTCCCGCGCTCTCCAGCCGGTCCAGCAGGGCCACCAGCGCGTCGGCGATGGGAAACTCGCCGATGGAGTCGTAACCCGTGTCCGGACCTCGCAGTTTGAAGGCGATGGAGCTGTTGCTGCGCTTCGCTCCGAAGTGAAGCTGCTGGGTCCAGTCCTGTTCGGCGTCCATTTTCAAAAACTCAAAGAGCAGAGCGGAACGGTATTTTTCCAGCTCCGCGCCGGCCAGCGGGGTCCGGCCGTCCCGCAGTTTTTTGAAGGCGTCTTCGATCTCCCTCGCCCCGTACTCCGCCGCCCAGGGCCGTTCGATGCCGTAGTCCGAAAGACGGCAGCCGCAGTCGTGGAAAAAGCGGTGCCGCGACCAGAGCGCGGACAAAAACTCGTCCCAGCTTCCGATCTTCGTCCCGGCGGCCTTTTCCAGGCTGTCCGTCCAGGCGTTGAAGGCGTTCGCGTCTCCGGCGAGGTTCAGCGCCCTGTCCGGCCGCCAGGCGGGGTGGACGGCCGTGCCCCAGTCCTCCTTCGAGAGGCGGAGGTGCATCGCCAGGTCGTCCGTGGGGTCGTCCGTGGTGCAGAGGACCTTCACGTTGCTGCGGCGGATGATCGAGCGCACGGAAAACTCCGGCGCCGCCAGTTTTTCGGCGCAGGCGTCGTATATCGCTCGGGCGCTCTTCGGAGAAAGCAGCTCACGAACGCCGAAATAGCGCTGTAATTCCAGGTGAGTCCAGTGATAGAGCGGATTGCCGACGGTTTGCGGGACGACCTCCGCCCAGGCCTCGAACCGCTCCCAATCCCCCGCCGCCTTCGGAATCCCCGAAACCAGCTCCTCCGGAACGCCGCAGGCCCGCATGGCCCGCCATTTGTAATGGTCGCCGTAAAGCCAGACCTGAGTGAGGTTCTCAAAACGGGTATCCTCGAGAATTTGCGCAATCGGCAGGTGCGAGTGATAGTCGAAAATGGGCATCGCCTTCGCGTACTCATGATAGAGCCGCTCCGCCGCGCCGTTGGGCAGCAGAAAATTTTCGTCGAGAAATGGCTTCATAGTAAACGATGTTCTCCTTACCTCAAAAGATTGGGTAAAAACATGCTGATTTCCGGGATGAACGTGACCAGAAGCAGCGCGATGATCATGCAGAAATAAAAGGGCAGCGTCGCTTTGACGACCCGCTCCATCGGCACGTGGGAAACGGCGGAGCCGATGAACAGCACGGTCCCCACCGGCGGCGTCAGAAGGCCGATTCCGCAGTTGAGCACAATGATGATGCCGAACTGAATGGGATGGATGCCGATCGACGTGGCCAGGGGAAGCAGAATCGGCGTGGCGATCAGGATAATGGGGGCCATGTCCATGATGCAGCCCAGCAACAGCAGAATCCCGTTGATCATCAAAGCCAGGAGAACGCGATTCGTCGTGACGCTGGTAATCGCCTTCGCCGCCAGCTCCGGCACGTGCAGAAGGGTGAGGCAGTAGCCGAAGACGCAGGACGTGGCGATCAGAATCAGCACGATGGAGAGCGTCTCCACGCAGTCCCCCAGAGCGCGCCAGAGGCCCTTCAGATCGAGACCCCGATAGATGAAGAGGCTGACAAAAAGGCTGTAGATAACGGCGATCGCCGCCGACTCCGTGGCGGTGAACCACCCGAACACGACGCCCAGAACCACGATAACCACCGCGGCCAGCGCCCAGAAGGACGCGAAAAACTGCTTTATAAAAGTGTTCAGATTGAATTTCGATCCTTTAGGATAATTGCGTTTCACCGAGATGATGTAAGACCCGATCATCAGCGAAATCGCCAGGACCGCCCCTGGAAGGTAGCCCGCAAGAAACAGGCTGCCCACCGAGATGCCCCCCGCCGTGGTGGCGTAGATCACCATGTTGTGGCTGGGCGGCACCAAAAGCCCCTCACAGGAGGACGTGATCGTAACCGCCGTGGAAAAATCGTCGTCGTAGCCCTGTTCGACCATCATAGGGATCAAAATGGAGCCCAAAGACGCGGTGTCGGCCGCCGCCGAGCCGGAGATCCCCCCGAAGAAGTACGAGGCGACGATGTTCACCATGGCCATGCCGCCGCGCATCCAGCCCACGAGGGAATCCGCAAGGGCGATGAGTTTTTCCGAAATGCCTCCCGACCCCATGAGGACCCCCATGGTTATGAAGAAGGGAACGGCCATCAGGCTGAAGGAATTGACTCCCTTCACCATCTGCTGACAGACGACGGAGACGGGTTTTTCCATGTACAACAGGCACAGAGCGGAGGAAATGCCAACCGCGTAAGCGATGGGAAAGCGCAGCAGAACCATGAGGAAAAAAGTGCCCAGCAGAATCAGGACAGCCATGTTTTCAGGATTCATTTCCCGTCCCCCTCCTTTATGAAAAAGGCCCCAATGTGGCGGCACAGAATCTCCGCCTCGAAGATTAGCATACAGGCCCCGGCCAGGGGAATGGGAAAGTACAGCCAAAATTTCGACAGTGCGGGCAGGCTTGTGTAAAAGCCCTTGCTGCCCAGGCCGGTGCAGTACTTCCATCCCACCGTGAGCATCATGACGGCGAACGCGATCACGGCCAGGTCGGCCGCCACATCCAGCGTCTGCACCAGCCTTACGGGCAGATATTTGTCCAGCGCGCTCATGCGGATGTGCGCGTTGCGCCTGAGAGCCATCGCCGCGCTGAGGACAGCCATGTAGATCATGCAGGTCAGCACGATTTCCTCGCTCCACGCCGGATCGGGAATGAAAGAGACGTACCGCCCCGCCACAGCCATCGAAGTGATCAGGATGTCGGCTATGAGCAGCAGCTTGCAGAGAAACATGACGATTTTCTGCGCGACGTCGAAAAAGGGTTTCGCGCGGTCGATTTTTTGAATGAGAGACGTCACTGCGTTTTCTCCTTTCGTGACTTGCCTTTGTCACTTGCTTTCGTCATTTGCTTTTATTACCTGTAAAAAAGGCGCGGAGCGGAACACACCGCTCCACGCCGTCTGTCAGAGGCTCTCGCAGGCCCGCGGGCTATTTTGCCATGTCGAGAATGGCCTGATACTCTTTTTCCATGCCTTTGGAGAACTGGACGATAATGTCCTTGCAGGCGTCCTGCCAGGGTTTCAGGTCCTTCACTTCGACGAACGTGACCCCTTTGGCCTTCAAATCTTCCTTGCACTCGTTCTCAATCTGAGCCGAAAGTTTGGCGTTGAAGTCACTGGCGTGTTTGCCGGCCTCCACGATGAATCCCTTCTGGGCGTCCGTCAGTTTTGCCCAGGCGCTGTCCGTGATCAGAACCTCGCCGCATCCCAGCGTGTGCCCGTCCAGAATCATAAAGGGCGCGACCTCGAAGAAGGAGTTGCTCCGGTAGTTGACGATGGGCTGTTCCGCGCCGTCCACCACCTTCGACGAAAGCGAAGAATAAAGCTCCGTGAACGACACCACCGTGGGGGACGCCTTGAGGCCCTTGACCATGCCGGTCATGATCGGGTCGTTGGACACCCGGAGCTTCGTTCCGGCCACGTCGGCGAGACCTTCGATCTTACGGTTGAAGAAGAAATGCCGGAACCCCTCCTCCACGTAAAAAAGCCCCTTTACGCCGAGTTTGAGCTCTGTGGCTTCGGCCAGCAGTTTCGCGCCGATGTCGCTGCGCGCCACCTTCCAGAAGTGCTCCCGCCCCGTGAAGGTGTAGGGCACGCTCAGGAGGGACATGAGCTTCGAGCCATAGCTGTTGAGACTGTAGGTGGCGATACGGGACATGTCCACCGTGCCGCCTCCGCCGAGCATGGTGTCGAGTACGTCGTTCTCGGAGCCCAGAACCCCGCTGAACTGAATGTCAATGACGACATCGCCTTTGGAGAGCTCCTCAACTTTTTCCTTGAAAGCCTGCGCCGTTTTCCCCATCAGAGAATCGGCCGGATTGACCTCCGCGTAGACCAGTCGAGTCGCCGCCTCCGCCATATTGCCCCACAGAGCAAAACCTGAAACGACAAAAAGCAGTAAATACGCAAGGCTTTTCCTTCTCATCTCAAACATCCTCCTTAAAAAAGTTTTTAGAGCCACAAAATGAACGACACCTGTTTTATTTTACTGTGACATACAAATTTATTGCAACCGAGAATTCAGGGCAATCTGTCCGGAACTTCAAAATAGATATACATGTCCGAAAATGGCTTGATATTGTCTCCCTGCGCTCTCATAATCAGGATAAATTCAGGCGGGAGGTGACGAAAAAAAATGCCGGCGACCGACAGCGCCGCTCTTTATGCGGCGTTCAAAGCGAGGGACGCCCGTTTCGACGGCCATTTTTTCGTGGGAGTATCTTCCACGGGAATATACTGCCGTCCCGTATGCCGGGCCAGACGGCCAAAGGAAAAAAACTGCGCTTTCTACCGTACCGCGGCGGAGGCTGAACAGGCCGGATACCGTCCCTGCCTGCTGTGCCGGCCGGAACTCGCCCCCGGCTCGTCGAGGACCGACGCCGTCGCCCTGCTGGCGCGCAGGGCCGCGAGGCTGCTGGAGGAAAACTGCGGAAGCGAAATGAATCTGAACGAACTGGCCGGGCGGCTTGGCTGTACGGACCGTCACCTGCGGCGCGTGTTCACGGCGGAGTTCCATGTATCTCCGGTGCAGTATCTTCAGACATGCAGGCTGCTGCTGGCAAAAAATCTGCTGACGGACACAAATCTGTCCATCCTTGAAATCGCGATGGCCGCCGGATTTGGCAGTTTGAGACGTTTTAACGACCTTTTCAAAAAGCGTTACCGTATGCCGCCCGGAACGCTGAGAAAAGGCCTGCCGGAGGAGAAGAGACAAAACGACGGCATCACCCTCGCTCTGGGCTGCCGCCCGCCCTATCGCTTCGAAGAACTGCTGAATTTCCTCGCCTCACGCGCCATAAAGGGCGTGGAGAACGTAAACGGCGGAGAGTACAGGCGAACCGTACAGCTGCTGAACGCGAACCGGAAACCGGTTTACGGCTGGCTGAAAGTGAGCCGCGCGCCTTCAAAAAACGCAAAAAACGATTTGAGCGTCACGGTGAGCGAAACCCTCCTGCCCGTGCTTCCGCAGGTGCTGGGCAGAGTCCGTCACCTGTTCGACCTTTACTGCGACCCCGCCGCGATCTGCGAAACGCTGAAGTCCATGAACGAAATCCGTCCGGGCCTTTGGACGCCGGGAATCCGTCTGCCCGGCTGTTTTGACGCCTTCGAGACGGCGGTACGGGCGATTTTGGGCCAGCAGATCACGGTTAAAGCGGCGGGGACCCTGACGGCGAGGCTGGTTCAGGCTTACGGCGCGCCCGTCCGGACGGGCATTGAGGGTTTGACCCACATTTTCCCCGCGCCGGAGACCGTTCTTGCGCTGGAGGGCCCGATTGAAACTCATCTCGGCCCGCTGGGCGTCATTGCGGCAAGAGCGGGCGCCATCCGCGACCTGGCGGGATTATTTGCGCGGGGAGAAATTGATTTGAGCCCCGGCTCCGACGTCGAGGCGGAAACGCGAAAGTTGACGGCTATCCCCGGCATCGGAAACTGGACGGCCCGATACATCGCCATGCGCGTCATGGGGTGGCCCGATATTTTTCTCGAAACGGACGCCGGCGTGAAAAAGGCGCTGGAGTCAAATTCGCCCGGACAACTGCTCGAACTGGCCGAACGCTGGCGGCCCTGGAGGAGCTATGCCACGATCAGCCTCTGGAACTCGCTGCAGCCGGAAAAAAAGAAAATTTAAAAAACAGGAGATTTGTGGGAGATTTGAAGGAGGATTAAAAATGAAAACGTTTTACTCGACAACCTGGCCGTCGCCGGCGGGTTTGCTCACTCTGGCCTGCGACGGCGATCACCTGGTCGGCCTGTGGCTGGAAGGACAGAAGTATTATGGACATTCCATCCCGGGAACCCCGTCGATGAAAGACGACCTGCCGGTTTTCAGCGACGCGAAAAAATGGCTGGACCGCTATTTTGCCGGAAAAAAGCCTGAGATTTCCGAACTGCCTCTGGCTCCCATCGGCGGAGAGTTTCGTCAGGGGGTATGGAGCATTTTGCGTGAAATTCCCTATGGCGAGGTGACCACCTATGGCCACATCGCCGGAAAAATGGCCGAGAAAATGCGAAAACGCAGCATGTCCGCCCAGGCGGTGGGCGGGGCCGTCGGTCACAATCCGATTTCCATCATTATCCCCTGCCACAGGGTCGTGGGCTCCAACGGCAGCCTGACGGGCTACGCGGGAGGCCTCGCCGTAAAGAGAAAACTCCTTGAGCTGGAAGGCGTCGATATGTCCCGCCTGTTCATTTTATGAAATTTATTTCAAAATACTAAAAAATACTAAAATGGAGTGTTTTATGGTATCTTATCCATACATTTTTACGCAGCCACATCTTTATGTACCCGAAAAGGGGGAGCCTGCATGGAAGATTCTATGAAAAACTGTATGGAAGATCTGGAAAAATACAAAACACGCGTCGAACAAATTGACAAAACAGTATCCGATGATTTGGGCACATTTACGGAAATGGCGCTGGACATTGCCGCGCATCCGGAGCTGGGCGGGGAGGAAGTTCGAACGAGCGCCATGCTGACGGAGGCCCTGAGAACCCGGGGCTGGGAGGTGGAGTTTCCATACATGGGCCTTCCAACCGCCTTCTGCGCCCGACGGAAGCGGGTGAAGGCCGGAGAGCGGGCTCCGGTGGCGACCCTGATGGCCGAGTATGACGCTCTGCCGGAGGTGGGCCACGCCTGCGGACACAACCTGAACGGGGTCATGTCCCTGCTGGGGGGAATGGCGCTGGCCGACGCGCTGGAAAAAAGCGGCGATTCGCCCTGGGAGGTCCGCGTGGTGGGGACGCCGGCGGAGGAAACCAACGGTGCCAAGGTCGAAATGTCGGAAAAAGGGGCGTTCGACGACGTGGATTTCGCCCTGATGGCCCACGCCGCGGCCGGACTGACGAAGCCCCTGTACCGGACCCTGGCCCTGGCTCCTCTGGAGTTCGATTTCAAAGGGCGCTCCTCTCACGCCGCCAGCGCGCCCTGGGAGGGGCTCAACGCTCTGAACGGCCTGCAGCTGTTTTTTCACGCGCTGGATATGCTGCGTCAGCACGTCCGGCCGGAGACCCGAATTCACGGAATCATTTCAAAGGGGGGAGAGGCCCCGAACGTGGTGCCGGACTTTGCTCAGGGGCGGTTCTATTTCCGCTCTCCCAGCCGCAGCTATCTGGAAAAAATTCTGGAGAAGGTCTACGACTGCGCCCGTGGAGCGGCGCTCTGCACGGGGACGGAAGTGACCTGGAGAAGCCACGAGGTCGGCTTTTACGAGATCCTGCCCAACCCCGAAGTGGAGCTGCTGACGATGAAAACGCTGGATGAGATGAAAATTCCGTATTCCAGAGAACCTTACGCCGGAGGCTCCACCGACGTGGGAAACGTCAGCTGGCGATGCCCCGCCCTGCACCTGGGGCTTTCCTTCAGCGAGAAGGAGATTGCGGGGCACACGAGGGAATTTGCGGCCATGGCCTCCGACCGGCGACTGGTGGAGCCCGGCATCGAAAAAGGCGCAAAACTCCTGGCCCGTCTCGGTCTGAAGGTCCTTATCGACCCCCGCCTTCGGGAGCAGATAAAAGAAAGTTTTGAAAGAGCGAAAAAAGCGTAAAGTGTAATAAACGCATTGAAAGAAAAAACAATGAAAGAAAAAACGTAAAGACAGCACAGGCATCTCGAAAAACAATTCTGAGAAACAACTTTATGGAAGGGAAGTGTGTGTCAAATGGCGGAAGTTGCAGTAAAGAAGAAAATTAAAGTTCCGCATACCTACGTCATACTGTTTACGTTTATTCTTCTGGCGGCAATAGGGAGCTACGTGCTTCCCCCCGGGGTGTACGACAGGGCGAAGGACGAGCGCACGGGAAGAACGCTGGTCAACGCGGAGTCCTTCCACAGCGTGGAGCGAACGCCGGTAACGCCTTTCCAGCTCTTCAACGCCGTCCCCACCGGGATGGTGAAGGCCGCGGAAATCTCCTTCTTCATCTTTATCTGCGGCGGCGTGTTCATGATGCTCCAGTCCACGGGGGCCATCGACGCTGGTCTGAGCCGGGCCATTGTGGCCGTCAAAGGCAAGGAAAACCTGATGATTCCTGTGGTCATGCTTCTCTTTTCCATTATGGGGGCCACCATGGGAATGTCGGAGGAGGTGATGGTCTTCGTCCCCATTGGCGTGGCGCTGGCCCGGGCCGTGGGATACGACGACATCGTCGGCATGGCCATGCTTCAGATGGGGGCCGCCATAGGTTTTTCGGGAGGAATCGCCAACCCCTTTACGGTGGGCGTCGCCCAGACCATCGCGGAACTGCCCCTCTTCTCCGGCTGGCAGTTTAGAATCATCGGACATATTTTGCTCTATATCTCCGCTGTGGCCTACACCCTTCACTATGCCAAAAAGGTCAGGGCCGATCCTACGAAAAGCTATGTGTACGGGCTGGCGAAGCAGGAGGGCGACGAGCGGTCGCTGGACAACATCGTTTTCACCACGCGGCACGCCATTGTGCTGGTGATCATCGTCGGGTTCCTGGGTTACATGCTGTACGGCGTGATGAAGCTGGACTACTACATTATGGAGCTGGCGACGGTGTTTCTGGCCATGGGAATCATCGGCGGGCTTGTGGGAGGCGTGGCCCCCAGCGAACTGGCGCGAACCTTTGTCAGAGGCTGCGGCGACATCGCCTTCGGCGCGCTGGCGGTTGGGGTTTCCCGCGCCATTCTCGTCACTTTGGAGAACGGCCACATCATCGACACCATCATCCATTCCCTGGCCGCGCTGGTGGCCTCGGTGCCCCGCGGACTGTCCGCCATAGCGATGTTCCTGGTGCAGTCGGTCATCAACTTCTTCATCCCCTCCGGCTCCGGACAGGCGGCGACCACGATGCCGATCATGACGCCTTTGGCCGACCTCATCGGTCTCACCCGTCAGACGGCGGTAATGGCGTTCCACTACGGCGACGGCTTCTCCAACTCCATTATCCCCACCTCGGCGTCGATGATGGGCGTACTCGCAATGGCCAAGCTGCCCTACGAAAAGTGGGTCAAGTTCGTATGGCCCCTCATGGTGATCTGGACGCTTATCGGCTGCGTCATGTGCTACGTCGCGGCCGTGATCGAACTTGGGCCCTTCTAGTCGTCAGGCCGTTTTCGCAGAATTTACAATGGATATTCTGATCAGAGGAGGCGCCTTCTTCAGCATGACGGAAAAGGAAGAAGGGCCTTCTCCGGCTTCAATCGCCATAAAAAACGGCAGAGTCGCGGCGATTCTGCCGGCCGACGCGCAGGTGGAAGCGGATTTCATCTTCGACGCGGCGGGGCTCTGGGTGGTTCCGGGGTTCGTGGACCTTCACATGCACGACGAAAATTTCGCGGACCCCGACACGGTTCAGCATTGCCTGATCCGGCAGGGCGTCACCACCGCTGTCGCCGGCAACTGCGGAAGCGGACCGCTGTTCGGAAAAGCCGCCGCCGCCCGCCCCCATCCCTGGCTGCATCTGTCGTACCTGGTGGGCAACTGCGCCGGGCTGCGGGAGGAGGTTGGACGCGCCGACAGGTACTCGGCGGCCACCCCCGAAGAAATTGACAAAATGCGCGGCCTTCTTCGCGAAGGGCTCCGGCAGGGCGCAAGGGGGCTTTCACTGGGGCTGGAGTACGCTCCCGGCGCTTCCTTCGAGGAAATCAGCGCTCTGGCGGGCGTCGTCGCGGAGTTTGGGGACCGGATCGTCACCGTTCACATCCGTTACGACGACGATCGGTGCATTGACGCCGTGAAGGAGGCCATTCGCCTCTCCAGGGAAAATAAAGTGAGGGTCGAGGTGTCGCATCTGGG
>JAISUO010000003.1 GCA_031272035.1 Synergistaceae bacterium | reverse complement strand
GCGCCAACCATTTCCGCAGGCAGAACGAGTTCGACAGGGCCCTGGCGGCCTACGAAAGCATCCTCGACGAGGACAACTCCAACGCCGAGGCCCATTGGGGCGCTGTGTTATGCCGCTTTGGCATCGAGTACGTGGAGGACCCTGCGACCCACAGGCGCGTCCCCACCTGCCACAGAGTCCAATATGAATCCATCCTCGACCACCCGGACTGCCTTGCGGCGCTGGAGCACGCCCCCGACGGCTACAGCCGGAGCCTCTACGAGGAGGAGGCGAAAACCATCTCCGAAATTCAGAAGGGCATCCTCGCCATCTCGCGGAAAGAAGAGCCCTTCGACGTGTTCATCTGTTACAAGGAAGCCGAGGACAACGGAGACCGCACGAAAGACAGCGTCATCGCCCAGGACGTTTATTACCGGCTCACGCAGGCCGGGTACAAGGTCTTTTTCTCCCGCATCACCCTTGAGGACAAGCTGGGGAGCGAGTATGAACCGTATATCTTCAGCGCTCTCAACAGCGCCCGTGTGATGATCGTGATCGGAACCAGCCCGGCGCGCTTCAGCGCCGTATGGGTGAAGAACGAGTGGAGCCGTTATCTGGCCCTGATGAAAAAGGACAGGAGCCGCCTGCTCATCCCCTGCTATCAGGACATGGACCCGTATGACCTGCCCGATGAGCTGTCTCACCTCCAAGCCCAGGACATGAGCAAAATCGGTTTCGTGCAGGACCTGATCCGAGGTATACAGAAGGTTTTGAGCGCGGATAAATCTCAGCCGGAGACCGCGCCTCAAGCGGCGGCGACAGCGGCCAGACCGGACGTCAAGCCTCTGCTGGAGCGCGCTTATATTTTTCTCGAAGACGGCGAATTCGCGAGGGCCGATAATTATTTCGAGCGCGTGCTGGACATCGACCCCCAATGCGCGGCGGCCTACATGGGGAAATACCAGGCGAAGCATCAGTGCCAGTACGACATCGTCACAGACGAGTGGGTACGCTTCATGGAGAAAGTCACGTTTTTGCTGGAGCAAGCGCCAGACAGCGCCTGTAAAATCGTTTCCCTGACGCTGGATGAGGCGAGCCAGGCAGACGTTAAAGCATTACAGAAGAGCACTACACTAACTGAACAAGAGAAATGGAAATTAATATATTTCGACAATAGTTACATTCCCATGATGTGGGGCTTTAATGAGGCGATGAAGGATTTCGACTTCCCGGACGCGGATCCGAATTACCAGAGGGCTCTGCGCTTCGCCGATGAATCCAATAAAACAATCTACGCTGCTTATCCGAGGGAAATACGCGAAAAGATCGAAGAATACAGACTTCAATTGGAACAGATGGACAGGAAAACTGAGATCGGTCTTCAGAAAGAGTACGAAGAATATATGTCTTCCGTTATAACAGAATTAAAACAACTGGATGCAAAAAGACTGCACAAATATGGGATATGTGTTTGGTTGATTCTTGGCCCGATCTTCTTTTTTATCTTACGGTTCGTGGGTTACCCTGCCTGGGCTGTTGGCGCTCTTATTTTTAGTTGGTCTATCGCTTTGATCAACATATTTTTTGTCCCGAGTAAAAAATCGGGAACTGACTCGAAACCGGAAGAACAGATGAAACAGGACGATATTGAGTGAGCAGGAGGAGTTCAATTGGATAAATTAGCCGACGTCATCAAATACGAGGGGGACGACACGACCTTCGTCTGGAAACACCCGATCGAGGACTTCAACACCGGCGCACAGCTCATCGTCCACGAAAGCCAGGAGGCGGTCTTCTTCATGAACGGGCAGGCCCTGGACCTGTTCGGCCCCGGCCGCTACACCCTGGAAACCCAGAACCTGCCGCTCGTGGATAAGTATTTCAACCGCCCCACGGGGGACCAGACGCCGTTTCACTGCGAGGTGTACTTCGTCAACAGGACGGAGCAGATGGAGATCAAATGGGGCACGGACTCCAGAGTGGAGTACGTGGAGCCCACATACGGCTTCCCGATTCAAATCGGGGCCCGGGGCGAGATGAGCCTGTCCGTGGAGGACTCCCGCAAGCTGCTGGTCAAGGTGGTGGGCACGGAGAAAACCCTGACGCGGGACATGCTGACGGGGAAGTTCCGGATGTTCCTGAACGCCAGAATCAAGACGCGCCTGGTCCAGGTCATCAAGGCCGAAAAAATCAGCATCTTCGAAATCGACGGGCACATGACCCAAATGTCCGAGACGCTCCACGAGGAACTGGGGGCTGATTTTCTGGACTACGGAGTGAAGCTGGAGAAGTTTTTCATAGCCGGGTTCGTCAGGCCGGAGGAGGACAGGGCGTATCAAAAATTCAGGGAGCTGCACTTCCGCCAGTACGCGGACGTGACGGAGGCGAAGCTGCGCCAGCAGGTGGGAGTCATAGAACAGGAGACACAGGCCCGACGCCTTGTGATCGAGGCTCAGGCCATCGCTCAGAAACGCGCCCTGGAAGGGTACAGCTATCAGGACGAGCGGGGCTTCGACGTTGCGGAGAAGGTGGCGTCCAACCAGGCCGTGGGACAGATGAGCAACCTGGGCGTCGGCCTGGGAATGGTGACCGGCGTGGGCGGGGCCGTAGGCGCGTCTGTGGGCGGCATGATGCAAAACGTCCTGCGGACGCCGGAGGCTGCGCCTTCCCAAGCCGCGCCCTCTCAGCCAGCGCCGCAGACGCGGGAGGAAACCATCTGCCCCGTCTGCGGCGCGAAGACGCCGAAGGGCAAGTTCTGCCTTGAATGCGGACATAAGATGAGCCAGAGTGACGCCGAATAAAGGAGATTGTGAAATGAACGGTCATAAAACACGAATCACCCTGATCGCGCTGGTTCTCGCGGCGGTCCTGAGTCTGCCTTTTCTGGTTCTGAGAGAAATCACCCCGCTGTACCTGACCGCTTACGGGTTCGCCCTGTTGGGCCTCGCGGGCTTCTGGTGGAGCGGCGTGTACCTTTTGGACAATCTGAAAACTTATCCCTGGGCGGCGGCGATTCCGACGGCAGCGGGGCAATACCTGACGATCGAGCTCGCGTTTTCCGCCGTGTTCGTCCTGCTGGAGCAGCTGGGAATTTTCCGGCTGCCGCCGGTCTGGTTCTTCATCGGGCACGCGCTCATATGGGCATTTTTCGCGATCCGGCTGATTCTCCTGAAGGGCGTCAGGGATGCCATAGGGCAACAGGGGAGCGAAGTGCGTGGGAAAACCTGGGAGCTGGCGTCCCTGCGGGCGGACGTGGCGGCCGCTCTGGATAAAGCGCCCGGCATGGCCGGGAACATCCAGCCGGTGATCGATGCCCTGCGCTACAGCGACCCCATGAGCCACGCGAGTTTGCAACCCTGCGACGACGCCGTCAAAGAGGGCGTGATCCGGCTGGAGCAGGCCGTCTCCAGGGACGACGGGTTGGAGGAGGTCCCGTCCATCTGCCTGACGCTCCTCCGCCAGATCAAAGACCGCAACGCCCGGGTAAAGATGATGAAGTAGTCCGCGCGGGCAGAAAAGCTGCTGAACGCCTGCAGATAAATATTTTTGACCGACTATCGCTCGATTTGTTGGACTTGAGCATTGTCAAAACGGACGTCGAAGCTCAGACAAAAATGAGAGTATTTATGGAGCAGTAAAAATCTGAAACGTGTCCGCCTGTTTTTTCACCTGTGGGGGAGGTACTGGCGCAGTTTGTTCAACATTTCATTGAAGTCGACGGGTTTGCCCATGTGGCTGTCCATTCCTGCCGCCAGACATTTTTCCACGTCTTCCCGAAAAACGTTGGCCGTCATGGCCACGATGGGGATTCGCCCTGCGGCGGGAACGTCGAGAGCGCGAATGCGTCGCGTGGCTTCGTAGCCGTCCATTTGAGGCATTTGCACGTCCATGAAGATCATGTCGTACCGGTCCGGGTTCTCTTTGAAAAGCTCAACCGCCTCCACACCGTTCTCCGCGCAGTCGATCGTCAGCAAAGTCGGCTCCAGAAGCGACAGGACGATCTCCCGATTGATTTCCACATCTTCCACCAGGAGAATACGGAAACCTTCGAAAGAATCTCTCTTTTCGTCCGGTTTTTCCCCAGGCGGAGTCGTTTCGAAATTTTTGGCGCGAGGCTGCAGGGGTGAATCGCGTTTCTTCTCTCCGTTTTTGACCTCCACCGTGAAGGTGAAGGTGGCCCCTTTGCCCGGCTGAGACGAGATCCAGATTCTGCCGCCCATCATCTCGACGATGCGCTTCGATATGGCCAGTCCGAGCCCCGTGCCGCCGAATTTTCGGGAGGTGCTGGTGTCGGCCTGCTGAAAGGAGGTGAAAAGCCGGTTCTGCTGCTCTTCGCTGATGCCGATCCCCGTGTCGGATACCGCAATCTGCAGGAGGCAGGTTTCGTCTCTCTCCTCCAGAAGCTGCGCGTCCAGATGTATGGAACCTCCTTCAGGCGTGAACTTGGTGGCGTTGGAGAGCAGGTTCGTTATCACCTGCGCGATCCTCTGGTCGTCCCCAATCAGCGTATCCGGAAGCTTTTCGTCGACGCTCAGGGTGAACTTCTGCCGTTTTTCATCGATGCGGAAGTTCATGACGCCGGTCACCTTCTGAAGCAGTTTCTCGAAGCTGAACTCCGCGGGGGAGAGGTCGAACTTGCCCGCCTCGATTTTCGACATGTCCAGAACGTCGTTGATGACTCCCAGCAGGTGACTGGAGGCTTCTTCGATTTTATTCAGGCAGTAGTCCTTTTTTTCAGGACTTTCGGAAGACTGGGCTATGGTGGTCATGCCGATGATGGCGTTCATCGGAGTGCGCATCTCGTGGCTCATGTTCGCGAGAAAGTCCGATTTTGCCCGTGTGGACTGCTCCGCGATGGCTCGGGCCCGTTCCGCCTCGTCCTTCGCCAGGATGATTTCGGTGGTGTCGCAGAAAAGCGCCATGATCCCCTCCGTTTTTCCGCCCTCCAGCATGGGGGTTACGCTGATGATGTAATAACGAAAGTCTCCTTTTTTTCCAAAATCGATTTTTTCGGTAAACTCCTGAGGGGCGCCGGAGTTTTGTCCTTCCACGGCCGTTTTGAACAGAGCGTCGATATGGGGCCAGCTTTCTTCCGTAAAGAGAGGCGACAGGAGTTCTTCGCTGGTCTTTCCCCGAATCAGGCCAAAAGCGGGCAGTTCCCGAAGCCGCAGGTAGGACTCGCTGGCGAAGATGAGACGTTTTTCCTGGTCGAACAGCAGGATAACATCGGGACAGTTGGCCAGAAGCAGGTTCATGTAGCGTTCCAGGCGGGATTTTTCGGCTGAAATGATCTGGGTCAGATTGGCTCTGGCCTCCGCGTTTATCCGGTTTCTCCGGTTCAGAGCGCGCTCGGACTCCAGTTCGCGGAGCAGCTTTCTGTTTTCCATGTAGAGTTGTCTGTTTTCCAGCCTTAAGGCTTCGAAATCTTCATCGGGCGATGTCATTTCCTGCAGTCCTTTTCCGGATTTTATTTCGACGAAAGGGCGCAAATAATCAGGCTGTCGTTGTGGTTTCTGTTGGTCAGAGATTGTGTTCCCTGAGCGTGGACGGGGCAGAGCTCGCCTCCGGAGTAGGTGAACTGGTACGGAAGCCCCTCGGGAATCAGTTTCTGGACGCTTTCCATTTCTCCCAGGGGATTGTAGTCCATGGCGAAATAACGCCCCACGCAGGAATAAAGGATCATGCAGTCGAATTTTCTCTGAGCGAGGGCCTGACGGAGGGCCTCTTCGGTGGTGGAAAGAACCTCCGCGGAATCGAAGGCGCTGACGTACAGGGTTGTCCCTGTGGGGATGTTGCCGCCGCAGACCACGCAGCCCTCCGGCGTCAGAGCGAAGATCGCCCGAACCACCGGTCGGGTTCCGTCGTTGTAGTCGACGACGAAGGGGAAGATGTTGATGGCGCTGAGGGTTCCGTCCTCATTTTGGGGAAGGCCGAGGCTTTTCAGGTAGTCCACGACGGGAACGTCGTTCACCGTTTTCAGGAGACAGCCCTGGGCGTCGGTCACCAGACCTTTGTCCTGAAAGAATTTATCCGACGAGATGGAAGCGATGAAAAAATGAGGAACGACTTCGCCGGACAAAAGAACGAAAGCGCAGCGATCGGCGTAGCTTTCCCCGTTGCAGAGGATCTGCGCCGTGTGGTAGTCCGAGGTGTGGTCCACCGCCACGGGGCCGAAACTGGGGATGCCGCCGGAAACCCTGTCGAAGGCGGTCACGTAGAAATCCCCGCTGACGTTCATGAGCAGCGGGGCAAAGCTCAGGATAAGAAGGGGTTTTTTCTCCGGGAAGTCCGGAAGTTTGGCCGCCGCTTTTTCGTAAGCCGCCGCGCAAAGGGCCTCGTCCTCAGGGGAGTCCGAGGTGATGGAGTCCGTGAGCCCAACGGAGAAGGATACGTCGTCGCTGGTCAGCACCATGATCGTCAGAGAGAGCGTGTCCAGAGAGCCCGGCACCAGGTTCCCCAGGGTGGTGGTTCCCACCGTCTCGAAGGGGAGGGCGGAGGTTAGAGCCTTCACGATCCCCGTATCGATAAATTCGGAATAGCAGGTGATCAATCCGATGGAATTTTTCAGCAGGTTGTTTTTCAGGTCCAGCTGCTCCATGATTTCCGCCAGTGCGGCCTCTGTGTTGTCGATTTCGCCGGTGTGCGCTGTCAGTGCTTTTATCATTTCCGAACTCTCCTCTGCGCTGCTTCCTCAGGGAAACGGGCGCTTTCTGAAGTCAAAACAGTCAAATATACCGTTTTTCTATTTTCTATAACAGGGCTTCTTCCGAGAATTTCAGGCGTTTTCCAAGATTCCGGAAAGAAGCGCGCAGAGCTCGCGACTGGTTCAGCAGGGCTTCTCCGTGGATTCGCTGTGTCGCGTAGTACAGATTTTGGGCTTCATAGAGGCTCAGGTGCCAGTTGAATTCGTCCATAAAGAGGGTCAGGACGTCGATAATGCGGTCTATCACGGCGGAGTTCACGGGTGATTTGAGGATGAGCTCCATCTGCTGGAGGAGCCAGCGGCTCAGGGTGAAGCTGATCTGGTCGCTGTCCAGGGTGATGTTCCACTGCCGCGCGCGTTCGAGATAACGCCGGGCGGTGTCGATGTCCGGAATCTCTCCCTCCAGGCTGCGAATCACGTCGGTGGTGAGAACCACGGAGGCCGAAGAACGGATGATCGACGGAGCTTTGACGTCAAGGGCGGTCAGAGACTCGATCAGCCTGCTGTAATCCTCCACGATGTGGCGGAGTCCGTTTTCGATTTCCATGAGATCCTGCTGCAGCAGCCTTTCGAGGAAAGTTTTTCTTATGCCGCTGAGGATGTGACGCAGGGAGAAAAGATTATGGCCGAATATTTCGATCAATTTTTCATCGTCGGATCGGACAAAGAGGGACCGGAGCTCTTCGATATTTCCCAGAGTTTTTTTCCGGTTTTCTTCCGTTGCGGCGGTCACTCCGCAGACGATGGAGGTATTTCCGCGATAGTTGGCGGCGAAGATGAAATCTTTTTCCTCCCGGGTGAATTTCGAGGCGACCTTTACCTCTCCCGCCATGAAGATGCGGGAATTTTTGTCGCCGGATTGGGAAATGTTCGCGACGATGTCCGGCGTTATGTCCCAGTAGTTTTTCAGAATCTCCTCCTGAGGATAGCGGGGGAAAAGCGACATCATCCCGCACTGGCCCGCCAGTCGCTCAAAGGAGACCTGAGAGGATTTTATCAGGATGTCGTAAATTCGGGCGCCGTTTCTCAGCTCCGGGATGTTGCTGGGGGCCTTCGAGAGGTGACGGGAAAACTCCGGATTGTAGTCGAGGCCGGTCAGTTCCCCGATCAGGCAGATGGCCCGGGCGGCGTAGCGCAGAATCTGCTTTGTCTCCAGTCCGGAAATTTCATCGAAAAACCATCCGCAGCTCGTGTACATCAGGAGCGCGGCGCGCTGAACCCCCAGAAGTTTGAGAGTCCGAATCTTTTCTTCCTTTGACAGAACATGGGTGCTGTGGGCATTGATCCAGTCGTCCACGTTTTCCCTGGAGCGATTCAGAATCACGTGAATGTAGTCGTTTCGGGCCTCCCACGGGTTTTTCAGGTATTTGGCCGCCTCGTGTTCGAAAAGCAGAACGAGTTTGTCCCGAAGCCAATCCAGAGCCTCCCTCAGAGGGGCGCGCCACTTCTGATGATACCCCGGCGTTCCGATGGAACAGCCGCAGTCGCTGCGCCAGCGTTCAACGCCGTGAACACAGCTCCAGGAAGAATTTTCCACAATGCGGACGGCGTATTCCGGGGGGTTTTTTTCTAAAAACTCGCCATAAATCGTTAATTTAGCCTCACTGCCGCTGTCGATGGTCTCAAGACAATAGGCCAGGGCCATGTCTCCGTGGTCGTGGTGGTGTCCGTAGGATTCTCCGTCCGTGGCGACGTGGGACAGAGTATCCCGCTCTCTGCCCCGATCCGGCTGGGCCTCGATCAGGCGTCGGGCGAAATATCCCCCGTCGTTCAGCATACCTCCGAAGGCGATGCCCTGAGAGAGAACGCCGTCGTAAAAGAAGAGGGCGATGCTTTTTCCGGAGGGAAGATCGCAGCGGTAGGCGCGGCTCGTGTCGATTTTTTCATCCCGGACGCTTTGCCATGGGGCGTCGGTGTCCGCCAGAGGACGCACCTCCGCGGCCTGTCTGGGGGCGAGAATGGTGAAAAGGATTCCGTTTTCGGCCAGAATTTCCAGAGTTTCCGTGTCCACGGCCGTCTCCGCGAGCCACATTCCCTCGGGCATACGGCCAAAGCGGCTCCGGAAATCCTCGATGCCCCATTTGACCTGAGTGACCTTATCGCGGCGGTTGGCCAGAGGCATGATCAAATGGCTGTAGACCTGCGCAAGAGCCGGACCATGTCCCGAAAAACGTTTACGCCCCAGGGCGTCCGCCTCCAGAATGCCGGCGTAACAAAGGGGGGCCGCCTCTTTCATCCAGGTCAGCAGGGTGGGCCCCATATTGAAACTCATGCGGGAATAGTTGTTGCAAATCTTCCAAATATTCCCTTCGTCGTCGAGTATGCGGGAAGCCGTGTTGCGGCGGTAACACTCGGACGTAATCCGCTCGTTCCAGTCGTGCCAGGGCGCTGCGGATTCCTGAGTTTCGACGATTTCCAGCCAGGGGTTTTCACGGGGAGGCTGATAAAAATGACCGTGTACGCAAATATAACGCGACATAATGGGACGTTATCCCTCCTGAACAATCCCGCCCGGTGAATCAGGGCCGGGTCTCAAAATGAAATACGACCAGCGAAAGCGGCGGCAGAGTCAGCATCAGGGACTGGTCGAAGCCATGGGAGGGGACGGAGATCGTCTCCATTCCACCGGCGTTTCCAATTCCGCTGCCTCCGTAAACCGTGGAGTCGCTGTTGAGAATTTCCCTCCAGAATCCGCACAGCGGAACGCCCAGGCGGTATCCGTACCGGGGCACGGGGGTGAAGTTGCACAGAGCGAGAATACAGTCGTTCTTCTCCTCTCCCTGACGCAGGAAGGCCACCACGCTCTGCCGCCAGTCGCTGCAGTCGATCCACCGGAAACCCTCCGGGGAGAAATCCCGCTCGTAAAGGGCCGGATAACGGGAAAGCACGGCGTTCAGGTCTTTGACCCACTGCTGCATGGCCTGAAATTCCGGTTTTTCCAGCAGGTGCCACTCCAGCGCGGAATTATGGTTCCACTCCAGTCCCTGCGCCAGTTCTCCTCCCATGAAGAGGAGTTTCTTGCCGGGATGCATCCACATGTAACCCAGCAGGAGGCGCAGATTAGCGCGTTTCTGCCACCAGTCTCCGGGCATTTTGTTGATCAGGGATCCCTTGCCGTGGACGACCTCGTCGTGGGACAGGGGAAGCATGAAATTTTCGCTGAAGGCGTACCAGATGCTGAAGGTGAGCTGATTGTGGTGGTAGCTGCGATGGATGGGTTCGTGGCTCATATAGGCGAGAACGTCGTGCATCCAGCCCATATTCCACTTCATGCCGAACCCCAGCCCTCCGAGAAAAACCGGTCGGGTCACCATGGGCCAGTCGGTGGACTCCTCCGCGATGGTTTGCACGTCGGGGAACCGCCCGTAAATTTCCTTGTTCATGTCCCGCAGAAAGGCGATGGCCTCCAGGTTTTCCCGGCCTCCGTGGACGTTGGGCATCCACTCCCCCGCCTTTCGGGAATAGTCGAGGTAGAGCATCGAGGCCACCGCGTCGATACGCAGGCCGTCGGCGTGATAGCGGTCGAGCCAGTAGATCGCGCTGGATATGAGGTAACTGCGGACCTCGTTGCGTCCGTAGTTGAAGATGTAGCTGCCCCAGTCGGGATGGTATCCCCTGCGGGGGTCTTCGTGTTCGTAAAGGGCTGTTCCGTCGTAGCGGGCCAGTCCGAAGTCGTCGGTGGGGAAGTGGCTGGGAACCCAGTCCAGAATGACGGCGATTTCGCTCTGGTGCAGACTGTCCACGAGAAACATGAAATCCTCCGGAGTGCCGTAGCGGCTGGAGGGAGCGAAATAGCCCAGGGTCTGATACCCCCAGGAACCGTAAAAGGGATGCTCCATCACAGGCAGCATCTCCACCGCGGTAAAGCCCATTTCCCGGCAGTACCGGGGAAGCTCCTCCGCCAGTTCCCGGTAGGAGAGGGACAGTCCGTCGTCCCAGTGGTGCTTCCAGGAACCCAGGTGCAGTTCGTACACGGACCAGGGGGCGGAAAGGGACGTGCGCGCCTTTCGGTCGGCCATCCACCGGCCGTCGCCCCAGTCGTACTCCGGCCAGTGCAGAATGGAGGCCGTGCGCGGCGCGACCTCGAAAAACGCGGTGAAGGGGTCCATCTTGTCCTTGTGCTCCCCCCGGCTGTTCACCAGATGAAATTTGTACAGATCCCACTTTTTCAGGCCGGGGATAAAGACCTCCCATATCCCGCTGCCGTCCCATCGTATCTTCAGCGGATGAGTGTTCGCGTTCCATTCGTTGAAGTCCCCCACCACGCTCACCGATTTGGCGTTGGGCGCCCAGACGGCAAAGGACACGCCCTCTTTTCCCTCCGGACTGACCATCCTGTGGGCTCCCATTTTTTCGTAAAGCGTATAGTGGGTCCCCTGTTTAAAGAGAAAAATATCGTAATCCGTCAGCCCTGAGACGTTATACTGCGCTCCATCTCCGCTGTTTCCGCTCTTTTTGCGCTCCATGTTGTTCTTTGCCCTGTTTTCCGTTTGTTTCGACATGACCTGCCTCCCGTCCTGCCGTTCATCCTATATTTTAAAATTGGCCGTCCAGACGAAACACGGTGTTCCGCATTTTATACCAATTTGTAAAACTCCAGCCGACGTCGAACCTCCTCGCGTCCAAGAAGCGCCGCCACCTCGAAAATCCCGGGGCTGACCTTCATACCCGTCAGGGCGAAACGCAGCGTCATCGCGCAATCCTTCATTTTTACGCCTTTTTCTTCCACCCAGGTTCGGGCCCGGGCCTCCAGTTTTTCCGCCGTCCAGTCCGGCTCGGCGAGAAGCGCGGTGAAAAATTCCCTCAGTATCGGCCTCAGTTCGTCGGAAATCCCCTCAGGGTTCCACCGGCTTTTTACGGGTTCAAAGGAGACGTAATAGTCTGAAAAAGCGGCCAGCTCTTTCGCGGTCTGTCCTCGTCCACCCATGAGGGTCAGCGCATCGGCGAGCCAGGCGTCGTCGTGCCGTTCCACGGGTAAGCCCGCGTCCTTCCAGAAGGGTTTGATCAGGTCGAGCCTCACTTTGGGGTCCAGTCGTTTCAGGTGCTCCTGGTTGATGTAATTGAGCTTGTCGGGGTCGAATACCGCGGCCTTTCGCGTCACTCTGGACAGCTCGAAAAGCTGCGCGGCTTCCTCCCGGCTGAAAATTTCCCTGTCCTCGCCGGGCGACCATCCCAGAATCGCCAAAAAATTGAAAACTGAATCGGGCATATAGCCCATGTCCCGGTATTCGTAGACGCTTGTGGCGCCGTGACGCTTGCTCAGTTTCTTTTTGTCCCGACCCAGAATCATGGGCAGATGGGCGAACAGCGGCGGCTGCCACCCGAAAGCGCCGTAAATCAGCAGTTGCTTGGGGGTGTTGGAGATGTGGTCCTCTCCTCGAATGACGTGGGTGATGTTCATGAAGTGGTCGTCGATGACGACGGCGTAGTTGTAGGTGGGCATTCCGTCGCTCTTGATCAGAACGATGTCCTTGAGGGTCCCTGAATCTCTGTCCTTCAGACCGTCGCTGGTCGTCTCAATACGTCCGTAGACCACGTCGTCGAAGGAAAGCTCCACGCCCGGCAGCACCCGAAAGAGAATCGCCGAGCCCTCCCGATAGGCCTTGCCCTCCGTCACCAGTTTTTCCGCGTTCTCCCGGTACAGGGAAAGGCGCTCCGACTGACGGTAGGGACCAAATTCGCCTCCCCGGTCCGGACCTTCGTCCCATTCGAGCCCCAGCCACCTCATGCCGGACATGATGGTCTCCTCGTATTCCTGAGTGGACCGATCTCTGTCCGTGTCCTCGATGCGAAGGACGAAACGTCCTCCTCTGTGGCGAGCCCACAGCCAGTTGAACAGGGCGGTGTGACCTCCTCCGATATGCAGAGCGCCCGTAGGACTTGGGGCGAAGCGTACGCGTGTTTCCATTTCTGGTTCCTCCCATGGGGCACAGGCCCGGTGTTTATGGATTGTGTGCAGATCAATCAATAGGTTATTATAACTTAGAACTATTTCGGAGGAGGAACTTACTGAATGGAATCCGGGTCAAAACGTTCGAAAATATTAATTGTCGACGGACATGGGCTGGCCTTTCGCGCCTTTTACGCCGTGCCGCCGCTTTCTGCTCCCGACGGAACGCCCACCAACGCCATTCTCGGTTTTATGAACATGCTGACGAAAGTGGAGGACGAAGTTGCGCCCGACCGCTGCGTCGTGGTGTTCGACGCCCCGGGACCCACCTTTCGTCATGAAATTTTTCCGGATTACAAGGCCCAGCGCAAGCCCGCCCCCGAGGAGTTTCGCCCTCAGGTTCCTCTTTTGAGGGAACTGCTGACGGCTCTGGGGTACCCCGTAATCGTTCGGGAGGGAGTGGAAGCCGACGACGTCATCGCCTCTCTGGCGAAAAAAGCCGCCGCGGAGGAAAAGGAGGCCGTCGTCGTTTCTTCCGACAAGGATTTGCTGCAGATTCTGTCGCCGGGGATCCGGATGCTGCGCCCGATTCGAGGCATTACGACGCTGAAGGACTGCGACGAAGCCGCCTTTATCGGAGAATTTGGATTCGAGCCCGTTTTCATGGCGGATTATCTGGCCCTGTTGGGAGATGCGGCGGATAACGTCCCAGGCGTTCCGGGCATCGGAGAGAAGACCGCCCTGCAGCTGATCCGGGAGTATCGGACTCTGGAGCGGCTCTACGACGCTCTGACGGAGGAGGAAACCGACGGTCCGCTGAAAACCGGCGTTCGCAAAAAACTGGAGGCCGGCCGCGCCTCCGCCTTTTACAGCCGCGATTTGATTTACCTGAAGACCGATCTTCCACTGGATCCGGCGGACCTCCCCGACAATCCGGCGCGGGGCCGGCGGGAAGATGCGCTGCGTCTCTGCGAACGGCTGGGAATGACGCGCTTTGCGGAAAAGCTGAAACATGCCGTGACGCCGGTCGAAGCTGACGCGCCGGAAGCGAAAAGCGATGCTCCCGTTCCGGCGGGCTCCGTTCCGGTGGAGTTCGAGGACCTTCTGGACGCGGAGGGACTGGCGGCGGTGCTCTTTCACACCGGAAAATATCCTCCCGAGGCGGAAAGCGCGGAGGTTCAGATCGCCGACGAGCATGGACGTTACGCCGTCCGGCAGGGCCCCGAGCTGCGGGCCGGCTTTTGGGAGCGGCTCAGGGGGAAAAAACTTTATGTGAACGACTACAAGGAGCTGGCGGCCTGTTTCGGTCCTGAAACCTTCCAGGACTGCGAGATTTGGGATTTGAAAACGGCTCATTATCTGCTGCATCCGGATCGACCCTCTCACGGGCTGAAGGACCTCTATCCCGACATGGAGGAAAAGGCCGGCGTTCCCACGGGGCTGCTGTGGTGCGCGGCGCGGCATCTGGGGCTGGATCTGCGGCGCTACGAGGGCCTCAGCGAGTTGATGAGGGACGTGGATTTGCCCCTTATTCCCGTGCTGGTGGAAATGGAGCGGAAGGGAGTTTCGCTTTCATCTCCCCTGTTCATCTCTTTGCAGCAGGAGCTGGAGGAGCGGGTGGCCTCCATCGAGGAGGAGATCGCCCTTCGGGCCGGAGCGGAGATCAACCTCAACTCTCCGAAGCAGGTGGCCTGGCTTTTGTTCGAAAAGCTGGAACTGCCCGGCGGCGCAAAAACAAAGGGAAAAACGGCTCTTTCGACCAGCGCGTCGGTTTTGGAGGGACTGGCCGCGCTGGAACTGCCTCACAGCGACGTTCCCCGGCTGATGCTGGAGCATCGGGAGCTGACGAAGATGCTCAGCGGTTTTGTCGTTCCCCTGCAAAAGGCGGCGGCCCCGTGCGGCGGGGTTGTGCACACCACTTTCGAGGCGGCCTTTACGGGGACGGGCCGTCTGAGCAGCCGGGACCCCAACCTTCAAAACCTGCCCGCCTTCGGGAACTGGTCGCGGCGCCTGAAGGAGGGGCTGATCCCTTCCGCGCCGGACCGGATTTTTGTGGCGGCGGACTACTCTCAGGTCGAACTGCGCATTCTGGCCCATCTGTCCGGAGAGGAGCGCCTGAGAGACGCTTTTCGCAACGGCAGGGACATTCACAGGGAAACGGCATCCTGGGTATTTTCCACCCCGCCGGAGGACGTTACGCCGGAACTGCGGCGGGTGGCCAAGATGATCAATTTCGGTCTGCTGTATGGCATGAGCGCCTTTGGCCTTGCCGGTCGTTTGGGAATTGCGCGGGGCGAGGCCAGCAGCATTATTTCCCGTTATTTCGCCGCTCTGCCGGGTGTCAGAAATTACCTGGACGAGAGCGCCGCCGAGGCGCAGAAGCGGGGCTATACGCGGACTCTGTTCGGGCGGGTTCGTCCCATCGACGAGGCGGCGGAAGGCCTTCGGGATCGAAACGCGCTCCGGCGCGTCGCCATCAACACCCCCATTCAGGGGACGGCGGCGGATATTGCCCGCCGGGCGATGATCGATTTCAACCGGATTTTCCCCGCAGATGGAGACGTTCGGCTTTTTTTGCAGATCCACGACTCCCTCATCTGCGAATGTCCGAAATCCCTGGCCGATCAGGTGGGGGAGACCCTGTGCGGCGTCATGAAGTCCGCCGCGTCCCTTTCCATCCCTCTGGACGTGGAGCTGAAAAAGGGTCGTTCTCTGGCGGATGTTTGAGATAAATACGTCGCCGTCGCCGAAAACCCTCCTCCGCCCTGACTCAACGGGATTTTGGCCGTGAGGTCAGGGCGGAAAGGTTCTGATTCGGGCGGATTTAGCGGATTTATCAGAGGGACATCGCTCCATCGATAGCGATATTTGCTCCATTCATGAAAGCCGCTTCGTCGCTGGCGGCAAACAAAATGGCCGTCGCGATTTCTTCGGCTTTTCCCAGCCTTTTCATAGGCTGCCGCGCTATAAAATCCTGAAGCGCTTTTTCGGGGTCCGGCGACGACGCGATACGCTGGTCCAGCGAGGGAGTATGCACGGTCCCGGGACATACGCTGTTGACTCGTATATGGTCAGCCAGATAATCGGCGGCCATCGCTTTTGTGAGGCTCAGCACGGCGCCTTTAGAGGCGGAGTACGCGGCGCGATTGACAAGGCCTTTGGTGGCCACGATGGAGCTGACGTTGACAATCACTCCGCCGCCGCGCTTTCGAAGCATCGGGACCGCGAATTTTGACATCAAAAACGTGCCCGTGGCGTTTACTTCCATTGTTCTCCGCCAGTCGGACAGTGAGGTCTGTTCGACGTTGCCGCCGATGACGATGCCCGCGCAGTTGACGAGGACGTCGAGCCCTCCGAAACGCTTCACGGTTTCTTCCACCAGCCGGCGGGCGTCTTCTTCCTGAGAAACGTCTGCCCGCACGAACAGGGAAGGGTATCCGCGTTTTTCAATGATTTTCGCCGTTTCTTCGGCCGAAGAGCTCTGCGAGTTGACGCAAACGGAGGCGCCGGCCTCCGCGAACCGCTCCGCCGAGGCCTTTCCTATTCCGGCGCCGGCGCCGGTGATCAGCACGACTTTTCCCCTGAAATTCATTTTTGACCGTTCCTTCCTTTATATAATTTTATATACTTTGTATAAACGCAAGAGGAAATTAAGGCGAGTATCCGTAAAGCGGCCTCATTTGTCAAGCAAGAGAAGTATAGATGGGAAGTACAGATGGGAAGTACGGAAAAAGGAAGCGCAGAAGAGGAAATATCGATGAGATTATCGTTATCCTGCGGATTTGGACGTCTGATTTTCTCTTGACAAATTGTAGAATTCCTCCAGAATAGACCACAATGTAACAACCCTGAAAGAAAGGTACGTGAGAGACTTTGGTTCAATCCCTCATCCTTTGAGGGGACCGAAGCGCCGAAGGGGCAAGTTTCGAAGCCAGGCAAGGCTGAAACGGAAACTCTCAGGTAAAAGAATCGTACCCGGACAGGACTCTGAAGCAGCGATAAACAGCGCCCTGATGAAGAACTTTGGTAAGGAAGCTGTGTTGTGACAGAGAGCATTCGTCCTGAGGGGAGTATTGTCTCGTACCATGTTTATATTCTGCATATGTAACCTTCATATCAATTCAATTCAGGCTCGAAATTTACAGAGAGATTTGTTTTTTATTTTCCATGAACGGTTTTATTCGTGAAAAGGAGATGAGAATATGCTTAGAAAAACGGCGCTTAACGCCATTCACAGAGAAATGGGCGGAGAGCTGACGGATTTTGGCGGCTGGGAAATGCCGCTCTGGTACCCCACAGGCAGCGTCAGGGAGCATTTGGCCGTAATCGAGACCAGCGGGGTCTTCGACATTGGACATATGGATCTTTTGCGAATTAAAGGCAAGGATGCCTTCAACCTGCTTCAGCTCTGCCTGACTCGAAATATCTCGACCCTGAAGGCCGGATCCTGCGGCTACAGCATGATTCTGAACGAACGGGGACACGTTGTAGACGACAGTATCGTCTACAACCTGGGCGGGGACGGGTACATCCTGATCGTCAACGCCGCCATGGGGCCGGTGGTGCGAAAACATCTGGAGCAACAGGGCGCCTTTCCGGACGTGTGCGTCGTGGACGAGAGCGGACGCTTCAGCAAAATCGACCTCCAGGGTCCGGCAGCTCCCAACATCATAAGGAAAATTCTGGAAAAGGGCCGGGGAACGATAGATGAACTTCGGTATTTTCAGTTTCGCGGGGACTACGCCAATCCCAATTCTGAAATCGCTTTTCCCGGCAACATTCCGGTTTTGCTTTCCCGCACGGGGTACACGGGGGAAGTGGGATTCGAGATTGTCATGCCCTGCGACAGGGCACTGGCCGCGTGGAACCTGATTCGCGACGCGGGGGGAAGCGACGTGACGCCCTGCGGACTTGCCGCCCGTGATTCCCTCCGGACGGGAGCCATGCTGCCTCTTTCCCATCAGGACATCGGAGCCTGGCCCTTCGTCAATACCCCCTGGAGCTTCGCTCTTCCCCGGGACAGGGAAGGTCGCTTCACGAAGGACTTCATCGGCTCCGGAATCTACAGGGATCCCCCGTCGATATATACCTGCGCCTTCTGCGGATTCGATCCCCGAAAGGTCGAGACACGCGAAGCCTTGGTGTTGCTGAATGGCGCCTCCATCGGGTCTGTGACCACCTGCGCCATCGACATGGCCATCGGCAGGGCGGAGGGCAAAATCTACAGCGTGACCAGTCCGGATAAACCGTCGTCTTTCAGGGCCAGGGGCCTGGTCTGCGGTTTCATCCGGGTGGACCGGCCTCTGAAGCCGGGGCAAAGGGTCGTTCTGAAGGACTCCCGTCGTTCCATAGAGGCGGAAATCGTGTCGGACATCCGGCCGAACCGTACCGCGCGCGTCAAAATCTGACCGTAACCCTGATTTTATTACACATTACTGCACAAAGGAGATCTGTTTATGAAATCGTTGGAAGAACTGGATATCAGAAGCGATTTAGTTTATACGAAAACCCATGAGTGGGCCCAAAAGACCGGCAATACCGTCCGGGTTGGCGTGGATGACTACGCTCAGAACGCTCTGGGAGACATCGTTTACGTTGAACTGCCCGCCGCAGGGGCCGCGGTGAACGCGGGAGCGGCTTTCGGGTCTCTGGAGTCCACCAAGGCCGTCAGCGACCTGAACTCCCCCGTAACGGGGAAGGTTACGGCCGTCAACGAAACCCTCGTCGACAGTCCTGAGAAGGTCAACACCTCTCCCTACGAGGAAGGATGGATCATTGAGGTGGAGCCGGCGGAGCCGGGAGAACTGGACGGTCTCATGAAGAACGACGCCTATCGCGCTTTTCTGAAGACGCTGGCTCCCGTCGAGTGATTTCGCATGCGTTATCTGCCTCATACAGCCGAAGACCTCCGGGAAATGCTGGAGGTCGTCGGAGTTAAAAGCACAGAAGATCTGTTCGGTTCCATTCCCTCCGAGGTCAGGCGGGATTCGGAAATCCACATTGAGCCGAGAAGCGAATGGCGTCTGTCCCGGGAGTTCGAGGAAATGGCGGCCGGCGCTCCGGTGGCTTTTGCGGGAGCGGGGTCCTGTTCCCACTGCATACCGGCTCACGTGACTTACCTGGCCTCCCGCTCCGAGTTTCTCACGTCCTACACCCCCTATCAGCCGGAGATCAGCCAGGGGACGCTGCAGGCAATTTTCGAGTTTCAGACCATGACGGCGGAACTGCTGGGCATGGACATCGCCAATGCCTCCATGTACGACGGGGCCAGCTCTCTGGCTGAAGCCGTTCTGATGGCGGTTCGTGTGAAAAAGAAACCCAAAATCGCCGTTTCCCGACTCAATCATCCCCACTACCTTCAGGTGCTGAAAACCTACCTTCGGCCCACCGGTTTTGAAGTGACGGAGCTGGAGTCCCTGCCCGACGGCAAAACGGACTGCAGCGCACTGCCCGACGACGTCTCCGCTCTGGTCGTTCAGTCCCCCAACTTCCTGGGGGTCATTGAGGACCTGAAGGCCGTGGCGGAGGCGGCTCATTCCAAAGGAGCCCTTCTGGTGGTTTCCTTTACCGAGGCCATGGCCTGGGGGCTCCTCAAAAACCCCGGCAGTCAGGGGGCGGATATCGTCTCCGGGGAAGGGAAAAGTTTCGGCATCCCTCACAACTTCGGCGGCCCCGGAGTGGGGCTCCTGACCTGCAGAAAGGACTTTGTTCGGACCCTTCCCGGACGTCTGGCGGGGGAGACCCTGGACAAAAACGGCGAGCGTTCCTTTGTTCTGACCCTGGCGGCCAGAGAACAGCACATCCGACGGGAAAAAGCGGTTTCGAACATCTGCACGAACTCCGGACATAACGCGCTGACCGCGGCCATTTATATGAGTACGGCGGGAAAAGAGGGTCTGAGGGAAATCGCTCAGCTCAATCACGACAAGGCCGTTTATCTGCAAAAAGGACTGGAAAACGCGGGTTTCAGGGCTCTTTTCGACGCCCCGTTTTTCAACGAGTTCGTCATGGTCGCTCCGGCCGGTTTCGAGAAACGTTATGAAACTCTGCTGGATCGGGGGTTCGTCGCCGGTCTGAAGCTGGGTGGCTTCCCTGGGTACGGCGATCCACGATATAAGGACGCTTACCTCTTCTGCGCCACCGAGGCTCATTCCCGCGAGGTATTGGACGAATTTTTCGCAATTTTAAAGGAGGTGGCCTGATATGACCGGTCATCCTGGCGCGCGCGGTCTGGTTTTCAGGGAGGGGCTGCTGTGGGAGAGGAGCCGGAAGGGCCGCGTTGGCATGAGCCTTCCCGAACGGGACGTTCCCCGCTCAGAACTGGCCGGGGATCTGGTGGGCGAAAAACCGGCCCTGCCGGAGCTTTCGGAGGTGGACGTCGTTCGGCATTTCACCCGGCTCTCCACCTGGAATTTCGGCGTGGACACGGGAACTTACCCGCTGGGATCCTGCACCATGAAGTATAACCCCAAGATCAACGAACGCCTTGCCGGGCTTCCGGGATTCGCGAACCTGCATCCTCTGACGCCCGAAAGGGGTGTTCAGGGTGCTTTGAAACTGATGTACGAGCTGGAACGGGACCTGCTGGAGATCACAAAAATGCATGCTGTGTCCCTGCAGCCGGCGGCGGGAGCTCAGGGCGAGCTGACGGGAATCCTGATGATTCACGCTTACCACGCCCACAGGGGCAGACAGCGCCATAAAATCATCATGCCGGCCACGGCTCACGGCACCAACCCGGCCTCTGCGGCCCTCTGCGGCTACACGCCGGTTCCCGTTCAGCTTTCCCCGGACGGGATCATGAGCCCGGAGGCCGTCCGGGAGGTCATGGACGAGGACACAGCGGGCATCATGGTCACCAACCCGAACACTCTGGGCATTTTCGAGAGTCACATCGCGGAAATTGCGAAGATCATCCATGAAAAGGGCGGACTGGTCTACGGCGACGGCGCCAACCTGAACGCCCTCATGGGTTATGCCGATATCGAGAAAATGGGCATCGACGTCTTTCATATCAACGTCCATAAAACCCTCTCCACGCCCCACGGCGGAGGCGGTCCCGGGGCCGGCCCCGTGGTGGTTCGGGATATTTTGGAGCCCTTCCTGCCCGTTCCCCGGGTGATGAAAAAAGGAGACCGTTACGAGCTGCTGTCGGACGCGCCCCTTTCCATCGGTCGTCTTCATTCCTTCTTCGGCAACTTTGCGACGTTGGTTCGGGCTCTGGCCTTCACCCGTACGCTGGGACATCGCCTGAAGAACGTGACGGAGGCGGCGGTGCTGAACGCCAACTACATCAAAGCGCGTCTGAAGGGGATTTACAATCTTCCCTTCCCCCGGGCCAGTATGCACGAGTGCGTGTTCAACGACGCCCTTCAGCACAAAGGGGGAGTTACAACTCTGGACATCGCCAAACGGCTGATCGATCTGGGGTATCATCCGCCCACAGTCTACTTCCCGCTGGTGGTGGAGGGGGCCCTGATGATCGAGCCCACGGAGACGGAATCAAAGGCCGATCTGGACGGCTTCGTCGAGGCCATGAAAACCATCGCGGAGGAAGCGGAGAAAAACCCCGACGAGGTTAAAAATGCGCCCCAAAACACGCTAATATCCAGACCGGACGAAGTTCAGGCGGCTCGTCGCCCGATTTTGCGGGGAGATATCGCCTGATGAAAAAAATTGCGATTATTGGAGCGGGGCCGGGAGGGTATGTGGCGGCCGTCCGAGCGGCTCAGCTGGGCGCTGCCGTCACCCTGATCGAGAAAAACGCCATCGGGGGAACCTGTCTCAATGTGGGATGCATTCCCACGAAAGTCCTGCTCCATTCGGCGGATTTGCTGGATTCTCTCAGGTCGGAGGCCAAAAGGATCGGCGTTCTGGCGGACAATCCCCGTCTGGACTGGAACGCTCTCATGAAGCGCAGGGCCCTGACCGTGACGCGTCTGGCGGCGGGAACGAAAGAACTCGTTCGAAGCTGCGGAGTGGAGTACGTGGAGGGAACGGGCGTCCTGAAAAGCCCGCGTTCCGTTCAGGTTGGAGACCGGCTGATCGAGGCCGACGCCATTGTGATCGCCACGGGGTCGGAACCTGATATGCCCGACGTCCCCGGGTTCGACCTGGAAGGGGTCGTCACCAGTGACGAGGCTCTTTCCTTCGAAAGTGCGCCTTCATCGCTGGTGGTCAGCGGCGGCGGGGTCATCGGGATGGAGTTTGCCTCGGCCTTCGCCTCCTTTGGCGCCCGGGTCACGGTGGTGGTTACCTCTCCCGAAATTCTGCGGAACATGGATCCCGACTGTGCTCTCGTGCTGCGCAAAGCTCTGGAGAAAAGGGGAGTCGCCTTCCATCGGGGCTGCTCTGTCAGGGAGGTGAGTCGAGCCGGCGGGGGATTGGAAATTACCGTCGAGTCCGCGTCGGAAGCGAACGGCGGGCGGACGGAAAAGAAAATCAAGGCCGAAAAACTTCTGGTCGCCAAGGGACGCCGTCCTTACATTCAGGGGCTCGGGGCGGAAGCTCTGGGGATCAGAACCGAACGGGGGCACATTGTCGTCAATGACCGGATGGAAACCTGCGTGGAGGGGGTCTATGCCATAGGGGACTGCGTGAACTCCTTCATGCTGGCTCACGTGGCATCCAGAGAGGGAGAGGTGGCTGTGGAAAACATTTTGGGTCACCCCGCGACCATGGATTACAGCACCACGCCTCAATGCGTTTATACGTCGCCCGAACTGGCCTCCGTGGGAATGACCGAACGGGAAGCGGAAAAGAAGGGTCATAAAATCCGGTCGGGGCGATTTTCTCTGTCGACCAACGGCAGGAGCATGATAACGGGGGACAACAGCGGAATGATCCGCATCGTCGCAGACGAGGGGACGAAGAAGATTCTGGGCGTTCACATGGCGGGAGGTCCGGCGACGGAAATGATCTCGGAGGCGGCTTTGGCCCTTCACTTCGGAGCGACGCCGGATGACCTGATAAAAACCATCCACGCCCATCCAACGGTTTACGAGTCCATCGCCGAAGCCGCGGCAAACGTTTTCGGGAGGGCAGTTCATGGAGTCTGAGAACATGTACGCGATAGAAAACAGGGATACGCGACCTCAGTACAACCTTGCCCTGGAGGAATATCTCTGTCTTCGGGCCATGCGCGACGGTTCGCGGTTTTTCATGCTCTGGCAGAACGAACCTTCCATTATTGTGGGACGTTTTCAGAACACAATGGAGGAGATCAACGCCTCCTTCGTGGAGGAACGCCATATCCACGTGGTACGCCGCAATTCGGGGGGAGGCGCGGTGTACCACGACCTGGGCAACATCAACTACAGTTTCGTCATGCCGGACGCCGGGGATTTCGACTTTGCCTTTTTCTCTCAGCCCATCATCCGGTTTTTGGGGGAGCTGGGAGTTCATGCCGAACTGTCCGGACGCAACGACCTGACCATTGAGGGCAGGAAAGTCTCCGGCGGAGCTCAGTACCGGAAGAACGGCGTCGTCCTCCACCATGGGACCCTTCTTTACGATGCGAACCTGGAGATTTTGTCTCAGGCCCTGCGTCCCTCTGAGGACAAATTCCAAAGCAAGGCCGTCAAATCCACTCGGGGAAGGGTGGGAAACATCCGGCCCTTTCTGCGGGAGCCTCTGTCGATGACCGAATTTTGGGATCGCCTGCAGCAGGGGATTCAGGGGCTGACCCCTCTGAGCCTGGATGAAGGCGCTTTGAGCGAGGTTGAAAAGCTCAGAACCGAAAAATACTCCACGAGGGAATGGAATTACGGCGCTTCTCCCCGTTTCACGGAGCGCAGAAAAAGACGCTTCCCCTGGGGAGGGATCGAGGTTTTTCTGGTTGTCGGCGAGGGGAAAATTGCCGAGTGCTCGTTTCGGGGAGATTATTTCGGCAGTGGAGAGTACGAACCTCTTCTGTCGCGTCTGACGGGCTGTCCCTACACGAAGGAAGACATTGCCCGGGCGGTTGAGGGTTTCGACGCTCAGGGGCTCTTTGCCGGAGCGTCTTCTGACGACCTGATCGCCCTGCTTTCGCCAAAGATATAGTATCAACCTGCTTTTATGAGATCACCCGGATGAGACCTGGAAGGGGCAGAGTTTGCTTTTCTCTGAGTCTCATCCGGTTTTTCTCTGAATTTTATTTGTCCGCCTACCCGCCGAGGTAGGCTTTTTTTACGTCCTCGTTGTCGAGAAGCTCCTGGGCGTTGGCGGCCAGCGCGATTTTTCCCGTTTCCAGCACGTACCCCCGACAGGCTATGGAAAGGGCCATTTTCGCGTTTTGCTCCACGAGAAGAATGGTGGTTCCCGTTTCGTTGAGTTCTCTGATGATATCGAATATCTGCTCCACCAGAACGGGGGCCAGACCCATGGAGGGTTCGTCCATCATAATGAGGCGGGGGCGTGACATGAGAGAGCGCCCCAGCGCCAGCATCTGCTGCTCTCCGCCGGACAGAGTTCCCGCGATCTGACGCCGCCTTTCCTGGATGCGGGGAAATTTTTCGTATACATCTTCCAGCGTCTTCGCGTTTTCCTCACGGGTTCTCAGGTAGCCTCCCATTTCCAGGTTTTCCTCGACGGTGAGCTCCCGGAATATACGGCGTCCCTCGGGCACGTGAGAAAGCCCCATTTGCGTGAGCCTGTACGCCTCCACAGAGCCGATGTCCTCGTTTAAAAAATGAATTTTGCCGCTTTTTGAGCGCAAAAGTCCCGATATCGTTTTGAGAATGGTGCTTTTGCCCGCTCCGTTGGCGCCGATGAGGGTGACGATCTCTCCTTCGTCCACGTGGAAGGAAACGTTTTTGACCGCGTGAATGGCCCCGTAGGAAACGTCGATGTTCTCCACCTGCAGCATGGGTTGAGTCATGGGTCATTCCTCCCTCTGCTGACCAAGATAAGCCTCGATGACCAGCGGGTTGTTTCGAATTTCGTCAGGGGTCCCCTGGGCGATAATCAGTCCGTAGTTCAGGACGAGAATGCGTTCGCATATTCCCATGACGAGGCTCATGTCGTGTTCGATCAAAATAATCGCCACGTCGAATTTGTCCCGAACGGAGTGAATGGTGCGCATCAGATCCGCCGTTTCCGAGGGGTTCATCCCCGCCGCCGGTTCGTCCAGCAGCAGAACCTTCGGGTTCGTCGCCAGCGCCCGCACGATCTCCAGCCGACGCTGAGCGCCGTAGGGGAGACTTCCGGCGGGAGCGTCCGACAGAGCCTCCATTTCGAACAGGCTCAGCAGCTCCCTTGCGGTTTGCGCCGCCTCGGCCTCCTGTTTCCAGTAGGAGGGCAGACGCAGCCAGGTGGCCAGTACGGAATAATTCATGCTGTTGTGCAGGGCGACCTTGACGTTATCCGCCACGGACAGGGATTTGAAAAGGCGTATGTTCTGAAAGGTTCGGGCGATGCCGGACCGGGTTATCTCATGGGTGGTTTTTCCCAGAGTGTTCCGGCCCTTCAGGTGAATCGTGCCCTGCAGAGGCCGGTAGACGTTGGTGAGCAGGTTGAACACGGTGGTCTTTCCCGCGCCGTTGGGCCCGATGAGCCCCAAAATTTCTCCGGTGTGGACCTGCACGTTGAAGTCGTCCAGGGCCTGAAGCCCGCCGAAGTTGATTCCCAGTTTCGCGATGTCCAGAACCGGCGTCATCGGGCTTTCCTCCCCTCTGTAAGTTTGCCGCGTATCCGGGCGAAGCAGCCGTCCAGCGCGTCCCCCAGGGAAAAGTCGTAGCGTCCGCACAGGCCGGAGGGTTTGAAGATCATGACCATCACCAGCAGCAACGAGTAGATGACCATGCGATATTCCGCGAACCCCCGAAGCAGTTCCGGCAGAATCGTCAGAATCGTTGCCGATATGACGGAGCCGAAAATGGACCCCAGTCCTCCCAGCACCACGATGACAAGGATCTCCGCGGAGCGCATGAACCCGAAGGTGGAGGGATCCAGAATGCTGAGGTAGTGGGCGTAGAGCCCTCCCGCGACTCCGGCGAACCCGGCAGAAACCGAAAACGCCAGAACCTTGTATCGGGTGGTGGGGATTCCCGAGGCCTCGGCGGCGATTTCATCCTCGCGTATGGAGAGAATGGCCCGACCGTGGCGGGATTTTATGAGCGTATTGATGCTGAAGAGGGTGAGAAGTACGAAAATATAGACCCAGGTGACGGTGGTCTGTCGCCCGATGCCCTTGAGGCCGTAGGCGCCGCCTGTGAAGTCCAGGTTCAGGATGATGACCCGGATGATTTCACCGAACCCCAGAGTGATGATGGCCAGGTAGTCGCCCCGGAGGCGCAGCGCCGGCAGGCCGATGATGACGCCGAAGATCGCCGCCGTAAACCCCCCGATGAGAACCGCCAGCGGAAGCTCCAGATTGGTGGGGAGCTGTACCGACATCGAAAAAAGCGCCGCGGCGTAACCTCCCACCGACATGAAGCCCGCGTGCCCCAGGGGAAGCTGTCCCAGAAAGCCGGCGGAAAGGTTGAGGCTGACCGCCAGAATGATGTTGAATCCTATGGGAATGAGCATCAGGGCCTGGTAGCGGTTCAAAACCCTGTACCGGATCAACAGCATGAGCAGGGCATAAAGGCCCGCCGCGGCCGTCAGGTTGAGAATATATCGGGATCGGGTGTTCCTGAAGAGTCCGGTCATTTTGATCTCCTGCACTTTTTTTACACTTTTTCGTTCTGGTGGCGGCCGAAGATTCCCGAGGGTTTTATGAGCAGCACGACGATCAGGATTCCGAAAACCACCGCGTCGGTCAGTTTGGAGCTGATGACTCCCTTGGTCAGACTTTCGGCGATTCCGATGCACAACCCGCCGGCCATCGCTCCGGGGATGGAGCCTATTCCTCCCAGCACCGCCGCCACAAAGGCCTTGAGCCCCAGCATCGAGCCCATGGTCGGCTGAATCTGCGAGTAGGAGCAGCAGTAAAACACCGAACCCACGGCGGCCAGGGCCGACCCCAGGGCGAAGGTGAAGGAAATCGTGTTGTTCACGTTGATGCCCATGAGCTGCGCGGTCTCGTTGTCCTCCGAAACCGTCCGCATGGCCTTGCCGATTTTTGTCTTCTTCACCAGGAGGGTGAGCCCTGCCATGAGAACAACGGAAACGCCGATCGTCACCGCTGTGGCGCTGGAAAACTGTCTTTCGCCGATGGTGACCGTTCCCGTGAAAATGTTTGTGAACATCCTCGGGTTCGCCGAGAAAAGGAGCTGCACCATATTTTGCAGAAACAGGCTTACACCGATGGCCGTCACCAGAAGGGAGAGGCGGTCCGATTTGCGCAGAGGCCTGTAGGCGACTCTTTCTATCAGGGTGCCCAGGGCGGCGCAGAAAACGATGGAGGCGAACACCGCCGGCATCGCCGGGACGGAAAAGCGCGACATAAGGTACCATGTGCAGTAGGCTCCCGTCATGATAATGTCGCCGTGGGCGAAATTTACCAGCTTCACGATACCGTACACCATGCTGTAGCCCAGCGCCACCAGCGCGTAAATACTCCCGATCTGAAGACCGTTAATCATCAGGTATACAAGGGTCATCTGCGAACAATCCTTTATTTTTATTAAGAATAAAAGAAAATTTTGAAAGGGCGTTTTTGTACGCAATCCGCCCTTTCAAAACGACAGGTTGTTCAGGACATTCCCGGCTGCCCGGGGACGCCTTAATTAATACTTGCCCTCGAAGCTGTAGGCCTCGTTCTGAATTTTGATGATGGAGACCTCTTTTATGGGGTTGTTGTTCGCGTCGAAGGTGATGTGCCCCGTTACGCAGTCGAGGTTCGTCGCAGCCAGTTTATCGATGATGGCCTGATAGGAAGCGGCTTCGGGGCCGATCTTCGCGCCGCCCGCCATCGCCTGGGAGACGGCTTCGAAGAGAATCCTGGCGGCGTCGTAGCCCAGAGCGGCCAGAGAGTTGGGGATGAGGCCGTAATCGGTCTCGTAGGCTTTGCTGAAATCCTGAACGATCTTCGAGGGGTCGGCGCTGAAGTAGTGGTTTGCGAAATACAGGCCGTTGAACACCGTTTTGTCGGCGCCTTCGATTTCCAGGACGCCGTCGGTGCCGTCGACGCCGAGGAACGTGGCTTTGATACCGGCTTTTCGCGCCTGAGAGCAGATGAGGTAAACCCTGTTGTAGTAGTCCGGAATGAACAGAACGTCCGGAGCCAGCTTCGCTATTCCGGTGAGCTGGGCGTTGAAGTCCACGTCGTCGGTGGTGTAGCTCTCGCTGGCCACGACTTTGAGTCCGACTTTTTCGGCGCTTGCGCTGAAGGCGTTGAAGAGCCCCGTGGAGTAGGCGTCGGAGACGTTGTAAATGACCGCCGCCGTTTTTGCCTTCAGCTTTTCAGCGGCAAAGCGGGCCATGGAACCCCCCTGAAAGGGATCCTCGAAGCAGGCGCGGAAATAGTTTTTGCCGTATTTGGTCACGTCCGGATGCGTGGCGGTGCCCGTAATTCCGGGGATATTGTCGGCAGCCGACGCCTCCGCCACGCCGAAGGTGGGAGAACTCGTCACCGGCCCGATGAAGGCCGCGACCTCGTCCGCCGTCACGAGCTTGTTGTAGGCGTTCAGGGCTTCAGTGGGGTCTCCCTTGTCGTCGTAGACGACCAGCTCGATTTTTCGTCCGCCGGCGCCTCCCGCGGCGTTGAATACTTTTGCGTAAAGCTCCGCGCCGTTTTTGACGGCGATGCCATAGACGGCCACGCCTCCGGTAAGCGGGGCGATAACTCCGATTTTAATCGGTTCTTCCGCCGCGAAGGCAATGGAACTGCAACAAGAGATCAAAACAAAAACTGCTGCTAAAATTCTTTTCATTTCCGTTCCCTCCCATGGTATGGTATTTGTTTTTAAATGTCGGGCGAATATCTGTTTTATTTTTATTAAAAAACGTATTTCCCTATATTTCGCGAAACTTTACATTTAATAAGCAATTTTGTCAACACAAAATAAAATAAAAAAGTATGAATTGGAAAATAAAATTTAATGCATTATATAACTGTAATATTGTAAGATATAATTAACTTATTTCTGAAAAAAGTAAAAATAAAAAATGAAAACGTGAAAGGAGGCTCCGCCGATGATACGAATGATCAATGCCTCTACGACGGAACTGGACGACGTCGACACCGCTCTGGCCGAGATTATGAATCAGATCGACCTGAAGACGCTGTCAAAAAACGCGGCCGGAATTTTGAGCTGTTACTATGAATTCATTGAAAGCGGTATCGTTAAAAAACTCTGTGAAGCGCTGCCCTTCGACGTGATCGGTCTGACCACCATGAGCAGCGCCTCGGATGGCGATTATGGCATGTACAGACTGACCCTCACCATTCTCACCAGCGACGACGTCGCCTTTCAGAGCGCCATGACCCGACCGCTGTCCCTGGACGATTTTGAAGCTCCCCTGAGGGACGCCTGGCAGGAGGCGAAGGAGAAACTGCCAGGGGAACCGTCCTTTGTCATAGCCGCTTTTCCCGTGGTGCCCAACCTGAGCAGCGCGGACATCCTGAAAGGTTTTGATAAAGTCTGTCAGGGAATCCCCGTCTGGGGGGGAGTGCTCAGCGATGTGACCATGTCCTTCGAAAACGGTAAAACGATCTGCAACGGCCGGGACGATCAAAACGCGCTGGCCATGCTGCTTCTGCACGGTCCCGTGCAGCCCGGCTTCATCGTGACCTCTCTGCCGGACCGGAACATTCAGGAGCGCCGGGCCGTGGTCACGGAATCGAAGGGCTGCGTCGTGAAAAAAGCCAACAACATGGTGCTGCAGGAGTACTTCCAGAGCCTGGGTCTCACGCTGCGCATGGGCGTGGACGCCACTTCCTCGGTGCCTTTGATGGTGAGTTACGGAGACGGCTCTCAGCCCGTAGCCCTGGGGATATACAGCATGAACGCCGACGGAAGCGCCCTCTGCGCCGGAGAAATTCCGGAGGGGGCGGAATTTTCCATCGGCAGCATCGACAGCGAAGGCATTCTGGAAACGGCGAAAAGTACGGTGGAACGCGCGCTGGAGGGGAAAAAGCCTCAGGGCATACTGATGTTTCCCTGTGTTTCCCGTTATGGTATGCTGGCCCCTCGAAATGAAAGCGAGCTGCAGGAGGTGCTCAGGGTCGTCGAAGAGCTGGGGAAAAATGAAGTTCCCTTCGCCCTGGCCTATGTGGGCGGCGAAATTTGCCCCGTGGCGGGAAATGACGGCAAACTCCACAACCGGCTGCACAACTATACGTTTGCCGCCTGCGTTTTTTAACGCGGGAGAGAATTTTTCTGAAGTCCTATATTTGTCTGAAGTTATATAATGGAATGCGAATATATTAAATTTTTATTTTAAGAGTGCAGTCGTACCGATTGGGGGCGGAGATCTTGCCGGACGTAATCGATTCCCAAAAGGACAGGAGCGCTGACCGGGAAGACGAGAACCCCGCGGGGGCGGCCGGAGCGGAAGAACTGTTGCGCCGCCAGATCGCGGAGCTGGAGAAGGTCAACAAAAAATATAGACGAGAGGTCATGCAGCTTCAGAACACCCTCGAACGGGAAAGGGACATGGCCCTCACGAAGGAAAACCAGCAAACCGCGCATTTCCTCGAACAGCGCATGCGCGACAAGTATATGAGGCTGCTGCTGGAAAGCAGCCCCAATATTATTCTGCTTCTGGACAAGGCGGGAAGGTTCGCCTATTGCACCGACATTTTTCTGAAAAAAACGCGGCTCTCCGCCGGTGAGGTCAATGACAAGACTTTTCAGGAAGTTTTCAGCCGTTTTGCGGAACAACACTGGATCGACGCGCTTTTCGGGATTTTAAAGAAAGTTATGGACTCCAACGCTCCGTTCGTTTTTGAGGACTCGCTGGATTTTTCCAGGGACGGAAACCTGCGTAAATACACGATTTACTTCACCCCCATGAGCAACGAGGAAGGCCGCAGCGAAGGAACGATGGTGCTTTTTCACGACGTGACGGAAATAGAGCAGGCGAGAGAGGCCGCCGAACGGTCGAACCGGGCGAAAAGCGACTTTCTCTCGAATATGAGCCACGAAATCCGTACTCCCATGAACGCCATTATTGGCATGACGGCCATTGGAACGTCAACGCCGGACATCGAAAGAAAAAACTACGCTTTCGGAAAAATTCGGGACGCTTCCACCCATCTTTTGGGGGTCATCAACGATATCCTCGACATGTCGAAAATTGAGGCGAGCAAATTTGAACTCTCCTTCGAAGATTTCAATTTCGAGTCGATGCTGCAAAAAGTGGTGAACGTCATCAGCTTTCGAGTGGACGAAAAACATCAGGATTTCAGTGTCAGCGTGGATGAAAATATCCCTGTCACGCTGGTGGGCGATGACCAGCGTCTGGCTCAGGTGATTACGAACCTGCTTTCCAACGCCGTGAAGTTTACCCCGGAGCAGGGGAACATCCGGCTGTCCGCGGTTTTGCTCGGGGAAGAGGACGAAGTGTGCACCCTGCAAATTTCGGTGAGCGACACGGGAATCGGAATAAGTGATGAACAGCGCTCCCGCTTGTTCAACGCTTTCGAGCAGGCCGAAAACAGCACGGCGAGAAAGTTCGGCGGAACGGGCCTGGGGCTGGCGATTTCCAAACGCATCGTGGAGATGATGGGCGGCCGGATATGGGTCGAATCCGAGATCGGCAAGGGCTCCACATTTTTGTTCACCATACAGGCGCGACGGGGAGCCCAGCCGCAGGAAAGCCTGCTGAACGCCGGAGTGAACTGGACCAATGTCCGTGTTCTCGTGGTGGACGATTCTACGGAGGTGCGGGAGTATTTCGACCACATTGCCGAGCGTTTCGGAGTCGTCTGTGACACGGCCGGCGACGGCGAGACGGCCCTGAAACTCATCGAACAGAAGGGCGACTACGACATCTACTTCGTGGACTGGAAAATGCCGGGAATGAACGGTGTGGAGGTTTCCCGCCGCATTCGGGAAAAGCAGTCGGGGCGGTCTGTGGTGATCATGATCTCCGCCGTGGAATGGGGCAATATCGAAAGAGAAGCGAAAATTTCCGGCGTGAACAAATTTCTCTCCAAACCTCTGTTCCCCTCGGACATCGCCAATTGCATCAACGAATGCATCGGCGTCAACCGCATCGTGGAAACGGAGGGTTCCCAGGAGGAAGCGCCGGATAACTTCGAGGGTCACTGCATATTGCTGGCCGAGGACGTGGACATCAACAGAGAAATCGTACTGGCTCTTCTGGAGCCCACCCGACTTTCCATCGACTGCGCCGAAAACGGCATCGAGGCGATTAAAAAATTCAGCTCGGCTCCGGAGAAGTACGACATGATTTTCATGGACGTGCAGATGCCCGAAATGGACGGCTGCGAGGCGACCCGACGCATTCGCGCGCTGAACGTGTCACGGGCCGGGGAAATTCCCATCGTGGCCATGACCGCCAATGTTTTTCGGGAGGACGTCGAAAAATGCCTCTCCGCCGGTATGAACGACCACGTCGGCAAGCCTCTGGACCTGAATGAAGTCCTCATCAGGCTTCGCAAATATATCGTTTCGGCCTCCGCCCCATCCCCCGTCTCCCCGGGATAGAGTTCTGCTTCCGAACCCGGCCGGGCTGTCCGTTCCGGTATATCAGCGCCGGTATATCAGTGTTTGAAGTGTCTGACGCCGGTATGGAGCATGGCGATGCCCTTTTCGTCGGCGACGTCGGTGGATTCCTGGTCCTTCAGGGAACCGCCGGGCTGAATGACGGCCGCGATCCCGTATTCGGCGGCCAGCTTCACGGTGTCGCCGAAGGGGAAAAACGCGTCAGAGGCCAGAACCGCTCCCCGGGCTTTTTGTCCCGCCTGTTTCAGCGCGATCTCCGCCGCTCCCACCCGATTCATCTGTCCCGCTCCGATCCCCACCGTGGCCTGATCCTTCACCACCACGATGGCGTTGGATTTCACGTGTTTCACGATCTTCCACGCAAACTCCATATCCCGACGCTCGGAGTCCAGCGGTTCTCTGGAGGTGACGGTGATCCAGCTTTCGGGAGGGGAGAGCTGCAAATCCCGCTCCTGAATCAGAAAGCCCCCCTGAACGCTTCTCCATTCCGGACTCTGAACCGGAGCCCAGGCCTCCGAAGGAACCTCCAGCAGGCGCAAAGCCGTTTTTGTCTTCAGAATGTCCAGAGTTTCATCCGGCCATGAGGGGGCGATGAGAACCTCCCAGAACACCTCCGCCAGAGTTTTCGCAAGTTTCGCCGGAATCGGACGATTGACGGCGAGGATCCCTCCGAAGGCCGAAACGGGGTCGGAGTCCCAGGCTTTTTGAAAGGCCTCTTCGATTGTACCCGCGATGGCCGCGCCGCAGGGGTTCGTGTGTTTGACGATGACGGCGGCGGGGTCGGAGTCGCCCAGCTCCTGGATTATTTTGAACGCGCTGTCGGCGTCCAGCCAGTTATTGTAGGAAAGCTCCTTCCCCTGCAGCTGCCGGGAGTCGATGAAGGAGACGCCGTCTCTTTCGGCCTGCCGGCAGAGGAGAGCGGCCTGACCGGGGTTTTCGCCGTAGCGCAGGCCGGAAAATTTTTCGATGGTCAGGGTCACCCGTTCCGGGAAGAAGGAGGCCGGTTTTCCGGTCGTTTTCCGAAGCTCCAGGCTGTTGCAGATACAGGCGTCGTACTCCGCCGTGTGCCGGAATGCGGCGATGGCCAGCCGGACGCGTTCCTCCTTCGGGCAGTCTCCGGTGGTTTGCAGCCGGGTCAGAACCCCGTCGTAGTCTTCCGGATGAACGACAATGAGGACGTCTTCGTGGTTTTTCGCCGCCGAGCGGACCATGGAGGGGCCGCCGATGTCGATATTCTCGATCAGGTCCTCCCAGGAGGCGTCGGGGTCGGCGGCGTACCGCCGGAAGGGGTAGAGGTTCACGGCCACCAGGTCGATGGGGGTGATGTGCTGTTCGGCCAGAGTTTCAAGGTGCTCCGGGTGATTTCTGCGGGCCAGAATGCCGCCGTGAATCGCGGGGTGCAGGGTTTTCACCCGTCCGTCCAGAATTTCGGGAAATCCCGTCACATCGGAGATATAGATGGCGGGAATCCCCGCGTCCTTCAGAGTTTTATGAGTGCCTCCGGTGGAGACGATCTCGACGCCCAGAGCCGTCAGCCCCCGGGCAAACTCCACGAGCCCCTTCTTGTCGGACACGCTGAGAAGCGCGCGTTTCACTTTGCACTGCGGCATGGTCAATCATTCTCCCCTCGTCAATTTTATTCTTCGCGTTTATTGAGCGCGTTATTGAGCGTAGAAAATTTGAAATCGTTGGCCGTTCAGTTCCACGTCCATAAATTCCGGCGTGACGGACCGAAAATCTTCCGAGGCCAGGGACGCGGGGCTGATGGACCCCTGAAGGGTCCCCACAAGCTGAAGGTCGTCGGAAACCACGTCGAACACCAGTCCCAGACCCGTCCGGATCATCAGAAGGCTTTCTTCATCGCTGTCGGTATGCAGTTTTTTAAATGAAAAAACGAGCTCTGACGCGTTTCGAACCTGATTCAGAGAGTACAGGCTCTCCTTCCCCCAGTTGTCCACCAGATTTTCCACGATTCCCTGGGGCAGGACGCGCCCTTCGGGATAAACCCGAGCCTGAGTCAGGATTTCTCTGCGGGCTCTTTCCGGGATAAGGCCGTTTTGTACGCTGTTCCAGTATTCTCTGGGACTCATGGCGACGGCTTCTTTCATGTGGCGGCGAATCAAATCCGCCTTTGGGGCGTCGTCGGCGTTTTTCAGGCGCTCCAGCGCGGCGGTTCCGTAACGGCCGAGGTTGAAGCGCAGATACTGAAAGTCGAACCCCGCGGGATCGGTCATTCCGGTGAGAAGGCGGTTGACCTGGCTGTTGGCGGACAGGCGGCAGGGATCCAGCAGCGGAGAGTTCATGGCGATGACCAGAAGGGTGAAAATCAGGGCGGCGGCGGTATTGACCCGTCCCATGGAGGAGGGCCACTGACGCAGCAGCACAAGTCCGGCGTAACCCAGCCCCCATATTCCGGCCACGACCACGAGAAACGCCGCGTGGATGCGGTCGACGCTCCACCCGTACTGCTGAACCCGTATCCCCAGGGAGTAGAGACAGAGCACCGTGTAGATCGGCAGGCAGAGCAGAGAAAGAGAGGAAATCGCTTCAATCGTCGAAGAAATAAGGGAGGAACCTCCGGCTGTCCTGCCGGAAAAGGGAGAACGGGTTCCGTCCAGCCATGCCGCGTTGGCCAAAAGCAGCGTCGCCACCTGCAGCGTCAGCATCAGCGTGCTGGCCTGTCCCGTCCCCAGAAGCGTCTTCAGCCCGGAGAAGGGGAGAGAAATCACAAAGACCAGAGACAGCAGGGAAAAAGGAGGCAGAAGCCAGGCCATAATCGAAAGGATCCACCGCCCCAGGGAATCTATTCCGGGGTGCTTCAGGGCGAGGGTGATGGAGAAGGCGACGGTGAGGCTGGTCAGGGGGAAGGCCACAATCGGATGAAAAACGAAGTGAGGAACGAAGTTGAGCCCGATAATTTCAAAAAGCCGCGAAGCGGTGAGAAGCAGGAGCCAGAAAACGACCATGACGATGGTCGACTGCAGCAGCAGGAAAACATTGCGGCAAAGCTGAAAAAATACCTCTGAATAGGGAACCCGCCAGCTCCACGTGGCGATCCGGCACTGAAAGAAGGGCAGGCACAAAAAAACGGCGATACAGGCTCTCATCAGGTTCAGATTTTGAGAGGGCAGGTAATAAAACTCTCCGTCCGCCGGAAAGACGGACCACAGCCAGTAAGCGTAGAAAAACAGAAGAACTCCCGTCAGAGCGCCCATAAAGCGCTTCAGACGCCTTCCCCAGTGCTCCTGCCCCAGCCAGAAGGTGAAGGGGACGATCATGACCACGTTGAGGGGAAGAGCCTGAAAAATTCCGGATGTGGTGTAGACGTACCCGCCCAGCAGAAGCCCCTGAAAAAGAGCGGAAAGCCCGACCCAGATATAGCGCACGCGATCAATGCTGTACATCGACTGTCCCCGCGCTGTAGTGATAGGTTATCCCGCCCTGCAAAACCTCCGGATGTCTGCGGGTGGAAAAAACGGCCTGTTGCTTCTGCAGTTCGACACTGTGCAGGCGCAGAGGCAGGGGGAAACGTCCAAGGTCGAGCAGAGGCTGAATCTGGCGTATCGCTTTTTGCGTGATAAAGTCCGGAACATCCATGGTGTTGACGCGGATTTTGTAGTTGTCCAGCCACAGTTCTCTGCCCTCCACGATTTTGAGGCTGCCCTCCACCTCAATGAGAATGTCCAGGGTGACAAAGAGAACTTTGGCCACGTAAATCCCCCGCGCCCGAATTCCATCGGGGGAAATACGCATGGAAATGTCCTTCCAGTGGTCGTCTTTTCCAAAGGTTTTGGACTCCAGCTTTTTGTTGACGTCGTCTTCCTTCAGCAGACAAATTGCGTGAATTTGCAGGGCCTGTCTGCACTCCACATTTCCGGCCGCCCACTCCGAAGGGGGGTTGAACTGAACGTCATTCATGCGGAACGTCAGCCGGTCCGTCCGTACCCCTCCGATCATTACGCCTTTCAAATCCATGTAGAGATCTCGAAAATGTCCGGTTTCATCGGGTTCTTCGTCAATCGCCAGAAAAAGGTCCTCCGGGGTGAAGCGGTTCACGTAGCAGGCCAGAAGATGGGCTGTGGGATCGGAAGCGTCTATTGTGCCCCTGAACTCGAAATCTGCTCCCAGAGCCGGCTGTGTGAACAGGATGGCCCACAGCAACAGTATCGGAACGCGGCATAAATTTTTCATCGATAAAAGACCTCCCACAGGGCGCGGCCTGTTTTTACGTCGGAAATAGCGCTGCTTTTTTTCATAAAATATACGACATTTCTGTCGTTTGCCTATTATATCAAATTGAGAACAAAGACCTGAATTTGGAATGGCTCAGTCGCCTCAAAAAATAAGGCCAGAAAAAAGGCCAGGGATACCCCCGGCCTTTTTCACTCAGAGTCGCTGTTTTCTCGGAGGAATGGCGCTTCTGTCCTTATGCCTTGATGGCTTCGGCCCCCATTTCGGCGAGAGCCTTATACGCGTTGTAGCGCTGACGGGCTTCTTTTTCCGCCTGATCGAAAAGCTGGTCGGCGATGTCCGGGAAGCTCTGCTTCAGCGAGGCGTAGCGCACTTCGCTCTCCAGGAACTCCTTAAAGCTGGCCTTGGGCTCTTTGGAATCCAGAGAGAAGGGGTTCTTTCCCTCGTCGATCAGGTCGGGGTTGTAGCGGTACAGGTGCCAGTATCCGGCCTCCACCGCCCTCTTGGACTGTTCCTGAGTCTTACCCATGCCCGCCTTGATGCCGTGGCTGATGCAGGGCGCGTAGGCGATGACGAGGGAGGGTCCCTTGTGGGCTTCGGCCTCGGACAGGGCCTTGAGAAGCTGGTTTTTGTCCGCTCCCATGGCCACCTGAGCCACGTAGACGTGACCGTAGGTCATGGCCATGCGCCCCAGGTCCTTTTTACGGACGCGTTTGCCGCTGGCCGCGAATTTGGCGATGGCCGCGGTGGGCGTGGACTTGGAGGACTGCCCGCCGGTGTTGGAGTACACTTCCGTGTCCAGAACGAGAACGTTGACGTCCTCCCCGCTGCCCAGCACGTGGTCCAGTCCGCCGTAACCGATGTCGTAGGCCCAGCCGTCTCCGCCGAAGATCCAGATGGATTTCTTGACGAGGTAGTCGTGGTATTTGCAGATTTGCGCATAGTGGGTCATGATCTCGTCGTCCATGCAGCAGTCGCAGTCGCAGGAGCAGACTTTTTCCAGCAGAGCCTCTACCTTCGCGGCGGATGCCCTGGACGCTTCTCCGTCCTTTCGGGTATCCAGCCATTCTTTGAGGACGGCCTTGTCCTCCTCCGGAATGTCCAGCTCCAAAAGGGCCTTCATTGCCGTAACGAGGTACTCCACCATGACGTTGATGGAGAGCTTCATTCCATAGCCGTATTCAGCGTTGTCCTCGAAGAGGGAATTCGCCCAGGCCGGGCCGTGTCCTTTGGCGTTGACGGTGTAGGGCATGCTTGGAGCCGAGGCTCCCCAGATGGAGGAGCAGCCCGTGGCGTTGGCGATCATCATGCGATCTCCGAAAAGCTGAGTGACCAGCTTGGCGTAGGGCGTTTCGCCGCAGCCGGCGCAGGCGCCGCTGAACTCCAGCAGGGGACGCTGGAACTGACTTCCCTGAACGGTGAATTTGCTCCCCGCGTTTTCCTTGTCGGAAACGTTTTCGATGGCGTAGCTCCAGTTGGAGATCTGAGCCGTCTGGGTGGCCAGAGGCTTCATTTCCAGCGCGTTCACCGGACAGATGTCCGCGCAGTTGTCGCAGCCCATGCAATCCAGGGTGTTCACCTGTATTCTGTACCTGTAGCCGGCCTCCTTCAGGTTCTTCGCTTTCGGCTCGACCGTTGCGAAATCCTCCGGGGCGTCCGCCTGCTCCGGGGCGTCCAGCAGGAAGGGGCGGATGGCGGCGTGAGGGCAGACCATGGAGCACTGGTTGCACTGAATGCACTTCTCCATCTTCCACTCGGGCACGTTGACGGCCACTCCGCGCTTCTCAAAAGCAGATGTCCCGGAGGGGAAGCGCCCGTCCTCGTAGCCGTTGGTGAAGGTGCTGACGGGAAGGTCGTCGCCTTCCTGACCGTTGATGGGGATGACCACGTCCTCGATGAAATCGGGAATTTCGGAGGGCAGGCCGACTCTCACCACCGCCTTGTCCGCCACCTCCGCCCACTCCGCCGGCACTTTGATCTCAATGAGGTTTTGGTGTCCGGCGTCCACGGCGGCGTTGTTCATTTTGACGATGTCTGCGCCTTTTTTGCCGTAGCTGTGCTCAATGGCGTCCTTCATGTACTGGACGGCCTGGTCCAGCGGAATGACTTTGGCCAGCCTGAAGAAAGCGGACTGCATGATGGTGTTGGTGCGGGTGCCCAGCCCCAGTTTCTCCGCCTCGTCGATGGCGTTGATGACGTAGAATTTGCACTCTTTTTGAGCCAGCGTCCGTTTGACTTTCGCGGGAAGCTGCTCCTCCAGCGCCTCCAGTGTGGTCCACTGGGTGTTCAGAAGGAAGGTCCCGCCTTTTTTGATTCCGGCCAGAACGTTGTACTGGTGGACGTACTCCTGTTTGTGACAGGCGATGAAGTTCGCCGAGTCGATGAGGTAGGTGGATTTGATGGGCGTTTTGCCGAAGCGCAGGTGGGACACCGTGATGCCTCCGGACTTCTTGGAGTCGTAGGCGAAATAGCCCTGGGCGTACATGTCCGTGTGGTCTCCGATGATCTTGATGGAGTTTTTGTTGGCTCCCACCGTTCCGTCGGACCCCAGTCCCCAGAACTTGCAGCAGACCGTCCCCTCCGGAGCGGCCTCAATGACCTCCTCCACGGGGAGGGAGGTGTCGCTGACGTCGTCGATGATACTGATGGTGAAGTGGTTGTGGGGCTCGTAGAGCTTCAGGTTGTCGAACACGGTTTTGAGGTGAGAAGGCGTGGTGTCCTTCGAACCGAGCCCGTAACGGCCTCCGACGATTCGGGGCGCCCTGTCTCCTTTTTCGAAGAAGAGGGTGCGGATGTCCTCGTAGAGGGGCTCTCCCAGAGCTCCCGGCTCCTTGCAGCGGTCGAGGACGGCGATGGCCTCCACCGTGGAGGGCAGAACGCGGAAGAAATACTTCGGCGAGAAGGGACGGTACAGATGAACCTCCACGACGCCGACTTTTTCGCCCCGGGCGTTCAGGTAGTCGACGGTCTCCTCCAGGGCCTGACAGACGGAGCCGATGGCCACCACAACCCGCGTCGCCTCGGGATGTCCGTAGTAGTTGAAGGGATGATACTCACGACCGGTGAGTTTTTTGATCTCCTGCATGTAATTTTCCACGATGTCGGGAATTTCGACGTAGAAGGGGGCCGCGGCCTCTTTCGCCTGGAAGAAGATGTCGGGGTTCTGAGCGGTTCCCTTCTGGAAGGGGTTTTCGGGACGCATGGAGCGTTCACGGAAGGCGTCGATGGCGTTGTAATCCACCAGTTTTGCCAGGTCCTCGTACTCCAGGACGTCGATTTTCTGCACTTCATGGGACGTACGGAACCCGTCGAAGAAGTTCACGAAGGGGATACTTGATTTGATCGTGCTCAGGTGGGAAACGGCGGAAAGGTCCATCGTCTCCTGAACGCTGCCGGCTGCCAGCATGGCGAAGCCCGTCATGCGCGTGGCCATGACGTCGCTGTGGTCCCCGAAAATGGAAAGCGCGTGACCCGCCACAGCTCGCGCCGAGACGTGAAAAACGCAGGGCATCAGCTCTCCGGCTATTTTATACATATTGGGGATCATCAGCAAAAGTCCCTGAGATGCGGTGAAAGTGGTCGCCAGAGACCCGGCGGAAAGCGCCCCGTGTACGGCTCCTGCCGCACCGCCTTCGGACTGGAGCTCTGTCACTCTGACCGGCTGGCCAAAAATGTTTTTAAGGCCGTGAGCGGCCCATTCGTCAACCATTTCCGGCATGGGTGACGACGGCGTGATCGGAAATATGGCCGCAACCTCCGTAAACGCGTAGGCAATGTGAGCGGCAGCCGTATTTCCGTCCATAGTCTTCCAATGTTTCTTAGCCATGAAAAAATACCCCCTCTGTAAAATTGTGTCGCGCCTTATTTTGCTGTATCGGGGTCCTCTGGGCAGAGTTCCCCGGACGCGACATTTGCGGCGAATTAAAATTTACTTCGTTCAAATACTCCCCAGAACGTCATTGTACACTACCAAACATAAAATTTCGTATAGTGTTAAATAAAAATGAAACCGAAAAAAATGAATCGCTCAACGGCCGCCTCCGGTTTCAACCGGATCTTCAGTGTATTTCCCCCGACGTTTTGGAGACAAAAGTAATCCTGCAGAGAAGGATTTCACTGTTTGTGACGGTTCGTGTCGGCATCACCCAGAGTCCCGCCCCCGAGGAGACGCAGATGAGGGTCTTTCCCTTTCGCAGAACGCCTGAGGAAATGCCGTACAGCCGTTTCATGACCAGGTTGAGAGGGAATACCTGCCCGCCGTGCGTGTGTCCCGAAAGCTGAAGATCGACCCCGCAGGCTTCGGCCTCCTCCAGGTCCCGGGGCGTGTGGTCGATGACGACCAGAGGCAGATCGGGCTGCCCCTGAAGCACCTGAGCCAGAGGAGCCCTGGAAATTCCGAAATGAATTCCCCTCGGATCGTTGCGTCCGGCGAGAATGAAAGCGCCGTCGACGATTCGGGCTTCGTCCCGCAGAACCGTCACCCCCGCGTCCCTCATCAGGGAGACGAAATCTTCCGCTCCCGCGTAGATGTCGTGGTTTCCCAGGACGGCGTATTTTCCCAGAGGCGCCCGGAGAGAGGCCAGAATCTCTTTCAGCCCGGCTCTGACGGCGCGGGAAAGGTTGCCGTCTGTAACGTCTCCGGCCAGGAGGATGATGTCCGGCCTGCATCCCTCGATCAGCGCCTTCAGACGCCGCAGGTAACGCCGCCCCGCCACGCCGCCGGCGTGGATGTCCATGGCCGCCGCCGCGCGCAGGGGAGGATGGGGACGGTCGGAGGGCAGCCGAACCTCCAGAGTTCGAACTCTGATTCTCTGGGCCCGGACGACGCCCCAGGCGATCCAGAGAAGCGCGCCGTTCAGGAGGATTGCCGCGTCCCGGGAGGAGGGAAGGGGCAGAAGTCCGGCGAAGGACGACAGCCTCCAGGCGTCCAGAATCAGAAACGCTCCGGACAGGTGGCACACGAAGGCGAGAGCGACTCCGCCCGCCGGCGTCAGAATGGGGACGTATTTTTTCCGAAGGAATCCCAGGGGCAGAGAGGCCCCGAAAAGAATCCACAGAGCAAAAATCTCGAAGGGACGCCGGTTTCCCAGAAGCAGCTCCGAGAGATGAAAACCGGTATAAAACAGCGCGGCCAGATAAGATGCCGTGAAGAGGATCATCGCTTTCTTATTGTAAAACATGTGCCGTCTCCGTCAAAATTCATCCCGCCTGTTGTAATATACTGCTAATATACCACTGTCGTTGGAGGGGAATAAAAATTGAAAGAGATACAGTTGAAAACAATGATAATGCAGTTGAAAGTACGATATTTGAAAGTACGATGGAAAAGAATGTTGGCTTTAATTTTAATCGCTTTGCTGCCGGTTGTTTGGGGATCGGTCCAGGGGGCGGACGCGGCCGTTTTCCAGGTCACCTCCGACGCGGACGGCGGCGTGGGGTCTCTGCGCGAAGCCATCGCGGCGGCAAACGTGAGCCATGAGCAGAATGTCGTCGAGTTCGCCTCGTCGGTGAAGGAAATCCAGCTCTTCAGCACGGTCACCATCACGGGGCAGGTCGTTATCAACGGCCACGGGGCCATCGTCAGGGGCTCCAGGGTCACCCGCCTGTTCTCCGTTTCCTCCGGGGGAAGCGCGGCCTTCGATTCTCTGACCTTTTCCGACGGCTATACCGCTTCCGAAAGCGGCGGAGCGGTGTATATCGACTCCACGGCGGGAGGAAAGGCCGATTTCGTGAACTGCACGTTTTTCGGCAACCGAGCGGGACGCGACGGAGGAGCCGTCTGCATTTACGGAGGAGGGGCCGAGATGACCACCTTCACCTTCTGCACCCTGACCGGGAACGAGGCGAATGGCAATGGGGGAGGCGTGGCCATTCTGGGAGGGACCGTGGTGTTCAACGCCTCCATTGTCACGGGAAACGGGAGCGTGGACATCTACAGCGAAGGCAGCGGCCTCGTGAGCAACTCGGGCCGGTTCAACGTCATCGGGCAGACCAACGCCGCCCCGTTTTTCGCCTCCAGTCGGGGAAATTTTCTTTCCGTATCGCCCTCGGACGTGTTCAAAACGCCCGGCAGCCTGACGGAAGTGGAGGGCGTGAATGTTGTCGAGCTTCTGAGCGCCACGAGCAATGTGGCTCTCGACGCGGTTTCCCGGGACGTCGCTGTGGCTATGAAACTGCCGGACGTGGACGAGCGGGGAGCGGCCCGTCCCCAGATGACCGCCGCGGACGCGGGCGCGTACGAACTGAGCCCCGTGGCTCTGACCGGTCTGGAGGTCAGGGGCGGAAGCTACATCCAGAGAGGAACCATTGAGCGGTACGATGTTTCTCTCAGGCCCGAAAACGTGACGCTCGACGTTCGCGGTTACGAAGACGGCATCGAATGGACGGTGATCAATCCCTCTTACGGAGAGGTGATTTCCGTGGATCGATACGGTCAGGTGACGGGGGTCTCCCTGGGAGATGCGACGGTTTGCGCCACCGCCCACGGATGGAACGCCGGAGGGGAATCCATCACGATCACGGCCACGAAAAGCGTCAGCGTCGGAGAAAATCCCCTGCCCGTTCCCACTGTGACGGTTTCCTTCGTCAGCCCGAAAACCACGATGGAACAGAGAAGCCGCCAGACCCTGAAACTTGCGCTGGAGGTGAATCCCTCCGATACGCCCTGCACGATTTCCTTCGTCTCGGATTATCCTTCCATCGCCTCTGTCGTTCAGTCGGAGGCGGGGAGTACGGCGACACTGGAGGCGAAGAACCTGGGGCAGACCGCCGTTCGGGTCCTGGTGACCGCCGTAAACAGCAAGGGAACGAGCCGCGGCGAGGACGTCTTTATTTTGACGGTGGAAGAGAGCAAACATTCGGGAGGAGGCGGCTGCAGCGCAGGATGGGGAATTCTCGCCCTTCTGCCGGCGGCGCTGGTTCTGCCGAAACGCGGCCGGACCCGAAGGTAAACGCCTGCGCGGAGTGACGGTCTCCTTTCCTCCTGATATTTTTTCTTCCTGATGTTTTGGAGCAAATTTTGAATAATTTTTGTTGGGGATATTTTTAAGCTGCGGACAGGAACGTCCGATAAGAAAAAAATGTGCAGGGCAGGCGATTCTCCGCCCTCCTGAGCCTGTTTGAAGGGGCGCCTGGAGGGGCGCCCTTTTTAAATTTTATTGCATATAAATTGAATATAAAATTCTTTTCTGACGATTATGTGACCATGACCAGTGTATAATGAAAAAATCTGGGGGGGTGCGTGATGAGTCGTTATTTCAATATTGCCGGGCCGAACAGGGAACGGGATAATTTTGGACTGGATCCTCTGAAACGCGTCGACTGCGAGGCGATAGAGAGCCTGATCGACCAGGGAAGATATATCATGGTGTGCTCCGCAAGACAGTCCGGAAAAACCACGTTTCTTCTGGCTTTGCAGAAAAGAATCAACAGTGATGGTAAATATCGTTGTTTTTACTGCAATATCGAGGCGGCTCAGCCTGCGGTCAACGACCTGGGAAGCGGCATCAGGCTCATTCTGAGTCGTCTGGCGGCTCAGGCGCAGATTGATTTCGAGGATACATGGCCCTACGAGAATTTTGTCTCTATTTTTGAGCATGTGGGACCCGACGGTGCTCTCACCGCTTTTTTCGAGCAGTGGCGCATGAGAGGAAACTCTTCGCTTCCCCTCGTTCTGCTGCTGGACGGAATCGACCTGCTGGAGGGAAAAACTCTGGTCTCCGTTCTGAGGCAGCTGCGTACGGGACAGATCAACGGGCCGAAGCACTTTCTCCAGTCGGTTCTCTACAGCGGTGTTCGCGACATTCGCGACGCGGACATTGATGTGGGAGAAAACAAGTCCTTGCTGGGACGATGCGGTTCCGACATCCGTGAAAAGGCCGTCATCCTCTATAATTTCACGCAAAACGAAATCAAGGAACTTTGTGATCAATACACGGCGGAGACGGGGCAGGCGTTTCAGGAGAACGCCTATGTGCGTCTTTACGCCCTGACGGGAGGGCGTCCCTGGCTGGTCAACGCGATTTTGTGCGAGGCCATTTACGAGATGGGGTTCGGCAGAGATGTTGCCAGGACAATCACCTACGGCATGATCGAGGCGGCCAAGGACCATTTTATCGCCCGACAGGACGCCTATATGGATCAGCTTTCGGCAAAACTTGGAAATTCCAGCGTGCGCACGACGCTTTTCCCCATTTTGTCCGGAGGCGCCTGGAAGCGCCGCCCCCCTCAGGGCGACCTGGATTATCTGGAGGATTTGGAGCTGATCCGCCGGTCTCCCACGGGATGGGGTATTCCCAGCGCCATCTATCGGGAGATTATTCCGATGGTTCTGGGCAGACCTCTGAAGGAGGAGCTGTCCCACCTGGTGGATCGTTCCCAGTTCATCAAACCGGACGGCAGGCTTGATTTTCGCGCGATTATCGAACTCTACCAGAAACTCTACTGCGAAAACTTTCTGACCTGGGGGCGCCGGTACGATCTGGAGGGCGTCCTGGCTCAGATGTTGCTGTTCGCCTTTTTGCACTACATTCTGGGCGACCGGGGACGAATGGAATGCGATTACGCCCTGGGTACGGGACGGGTGGACATCAGCGTGGGATGGGGCTACAGCCTTGCCAGCGGAGAGCGGCGGGAAGAGCGATGCATCATCGAACTTCGGCTTTACGACAGCACCAAGTCCCACGAAACCATGATTCTTCAGGGGCTTGCGCAGACCACGGCCTACGCTCAGCCGCGCCGGGCGCAGGATATTTTCATGATCGTGCTGGACGAGGACGACAGCAAAACCTGGTATGACCGCCTGTTCAGGGAAGAACACGTCCACAACGGAGTCGCGGTCCACGTTTACGGTCTGTAATAAAATCTGATAAAAATATAAAAAATAAAAATCCGGCGGAAGCGTGTCCCGCCGGATTTTTTATCTGTTTATTTTCCGCCCGGGGCGTCGCCTGAGACGGGCTGGGAAATTTCTACCCTGTATTCCTTTTTCAGCTCCGCCAGGACCTCCTGATATTTTTTCGCCCTCTTTTCGTTGAGCAGATACTGGGCAATTTGGGGTTTGACGTTGTCATAAGCGAGGGTGGAGGCGGGTTTCCTTTCTTCCATACGAATGAGATGCCATCCGAAGGACGTCTTTACGGGCTCGGACAGGTCTCCGGGGTTCTGGAGAGCGAAGGCCGCCGTCTCAAATTCGGGAACCATCTGTCCCTGGGAGAAAAATCCGAGGTCGCCGCCCTGAGGCGCGGAAGGACAAATGGAACGGTCCATGGCCAGCACGTCGAAGGAAACGCCCTCCGACAGTTTGGCCTGGATGTCTTTGATGGTGTCCGCGCTGGTCACGTCGTCGCTGACGAGAATATGGCGGACGTGAATCTGCTCCGGCGTCGTAAACTGAGTCGGATTGTCGTCGTAAAACTTTTTGATCTCGTCCTCCGAGACGGCGACTCCCTGCAGGATCTTTTCGATGGCGGCTCTGGCGATGGTCTGATTGGTCAGCGAGGTTATGGTGCTCATAACGGCCGGCGTCTTGTCGATACCCATCTTTTTCCCGGAAAGGGTGAAAAGATTGGCTGCGATAAGTTCCTCCAGGATGGCCTGTCTGCCCTGGGGGTTGTCATAGGTTGCGGCCTGAGGCCCCGCCATCAGAAGAATCTGATCGACGTCTTTTTCCCGGATGGCCTCTCCCTCAACGGTGGCCAGGATTCTTTCCGGGTCTTTCTGAGGAGCCGCCGGAGCTGCCGTCTGCTCCGCGGCAATGGCCGTCACCACTGCGGAAGCCGTCACTGCCAATATGCCTGCTGCAATCAGGTACAAAAAACTCTTCTTCACGATATTCAATTCCTCCCGACAAAATAAAAATCTCCTGCTCATGAAAACGAGAAGTTCGCGCTGGTGGAAAATTTATCTTTGTGTTTCCCCACTTTCAATTTACAACCCGAGTATAGTATTCTAACACAATTTCCACAAAAGGGCGCGTTTCGCGGATTTTTCCGGATTTTTCAAGAGGATTGCCTTCTTCCGTCTCAATGATTTTCTTTTTTTATGGAGCTTTTTTTTCGCGCCTGTATAATATAAGAATAAACGCGGGACTTTTGGCGGATTGCAGATGTTCCCGGGACAGGGTGGAGAAAACGTGCGTTACCTCAATACGTATATTTTTTTGGGACTGGCTGTCTGGATTTTTGGATTTGCTCTGATGGTGGCGGGATGGCTGGTGGATGTTATTTTCGAAGGTTACGGAACCATACCGGCAAAGGTGCTTTACAAAACGGGCGCTCTCATCGTAGGGGTTCCTGTGATTTATCTTCTGTGGAAGATATCGGGGCTGATTTACATGTATCGTCTGGATATCGTTTTGTTTCTGAGGGATGTGATCGAAGAAATCACGGTTCTCGTGAGGGCGCTGTAGAAGATGGCCGTTTCGTTCAGGAATCTGCTGATTGGATTCGTCGTCGCCGCTTTCATGCTTTATTTTCCTTCCTGGTGGTGCCGGCGCAGGCGCGAGTCCGAGGAGAGTTACGGTCTTCGGTGGTTTATGGGTCCCGGAGCCTGGAAAGAAACGATCGCCATGACCCTGCTGACGCTGATTCCTCTGACGTTCGTCTCTCTGCGCTGGCCTTCGGAGTGGGGGGGGCCGGGTCCCTTCCATCCCTCGTTTTGGAGGGCGCTGGATTTGATGGGAGGAGGGCTGGCGGCCGCTTTTATCGAAGAGACCTTTTACAGGGGGTGGCTGCAGACCCTCGCTGTGCGTCGCTGGGGTCCCTGGGTCGCCATTCCCCTGGTGTCGCTGCTGTTCGCGCTTTCTCACCTCTTTGTGTCCCAGAGGCTGCTTCGGGTGGCGACGTTCTTTCCGGGATTGGTCATGGGAGCCCTGCGGTACCGGCACCGGTCCGTCCTGCCCTCGATTTTCTACCACGCCCTCTGCAACCTGTGGGCTGTCTGGTGGTCTCCGATTTAGTGAGTAAAGAAAGATTTCGAAGGGAAGAAAAATGAAGACAATACTGAGGACAGCGGGAGTTTTTTTTATCCTGTGTTTTATGGCGTTTCCGGCCCGGGGGGAGGATTCCTTGCTCTTGCGCATTCCCTTCGAGCGGGGGAAAATGGCTTTCGCGACGTTTCCGGACGGCTCGCTGGCGGAACTGGGCGCCGTTCAGGCGCTGCCCTCGAAGACCAACTGGCCGGCTTATACCGCCAGCCGGTGGGGGACGCCGGGGACGGTCTGCGCGTCGGCGGTGAACGCGATTCACATTCTGGTGGACGTGGAGGAGGGCAGAGGGCGTATTTTCAGTCTGGTTCCCGTCGTCACGGTTGCCCCCGCCGCCCCGGAGGGCGCTTTTTTTTCGATCCAGTCCCCTGCGGGAACGGGGCTTTTTGGAGGTTTCGCCCCTCTTACGGGCTCGAAGGTTTTTATCGAGACGGCCCAGGGGCGGGAGCCCATGAAACGCCTTCCCCGGGAGGGAGAGACGCTGCTAATTGAGTCGGCTCTTCCGGAACGCCCGTTCGTATGGATGATAGATTTTGAAAATCGTCCCGGCGGACGCGTCATCGCCTGGACAAAAAACGGCCCTGAAACGGCGGCTCGGGTCGTTCATCCCGTGACCGGCGTCGGGCGTTTTGGCGGGACGGAATTTCAGTCGGTGGGGCGTATTCGGGCCTCTCACGCGGGAGTGATCGACGTGGCGACGTCCTTCCGGGGACAGGTGGGCGGCATTCAGATCATGCCCCTGCAGCATGCCCTGACCTCGCGAGAAATGGAGGGCGCCTGGTCGATGACTCAGTGGATGATCGTGGCGCCGCTGCCGGGCCGGCCCCCTCTGGAGGGGACCTTTCCGCTTTTCAGGGGAAACCTGGTTCCCGGGACGCAGCTCGACGACAAACTGACGAGCATCTGGAGCGACTGGGGGAGGAAGCCCCTGATCCTGGGGCGCTTTGACGGCGGCCCCTGGCGGAGACTCCCCGCGGTTTCGGGCAGAGTGGACGACGCTCTTCGCACTTTGACGCACCTGCGAATCTATTGTCCTTTCTGGAATGAACCCCTGCCCTGAGAGAAGTCGGAAAATTGTTTGTTGAATATTCAGTAATACTATTGATATAAAATCTGAATACTTAGATGTTGACAGTCATAACAGTTAGTGGATAATGGAGTATGCCAGCAGGTGAGTCCGTGGAAGGGTGACCGTGTGGTCACCTTTTTTATGTGGAACCATAAAATTTTGGAGGAATAATACCCAAAAGCATGAAAAAAGCAACGACCGGACTTAAAACTGCCGGAGGTGAAAAATCTTACTAATAAGGAGACTGGTACTGGAAACATGTTATATGCTGCTGAGGTGGAGTCAGGAATTTCTGCGGAAACAAAAAATGTTGTGAAAAAAGATGCTGAGGTCGAAAAAGCTGAAATGGAGGAGACGAATACCTTCGAGCAGTATGGCGTGAGAGAAGAACTGCTCAAAGCCATCGCCCAAAAGGGTTTTACGTCGCCTACGCCCGTTCAGCGCAGAGTGTTGGAGACGAACTGCAGAGAAAGCGATCTTATCGTACGGGCAAAAACGGGCTCGGGAAAAACCCTGGCCTTTTTGCTTCCTCTTTTGCAAAATATGAAAAAGGGAGAACGTTCCTCTCGGATTCTGGTGCTTTCCCCCACCCGGGAACTGGCGCAGCAAAGCGCCCAGGAGGCGGAGTGGCTGGTGCGGTTTATGAACCTCTCCGTGACCACTCTGGTGGGAGGGATGGAAATGTCCCCCCAGCTCCGGTCGCTGCGGGACGGGCCGGCCATTGTGGTCGGGACGCCGGGCAGGACTCTGGACCACGTGGAACGGGGCAGCCTGAAAACGGAAAACATCGGCTATGTCGTGCTGGACGAAGGGGACCAGATGTTGGATATGGGGTTCCGGGACGAGCTGGAGGGAATTTTGAACGCTCTTCCGGCGGAGCGGAGAACCTGGCTTTTTTCCGCCACGATGCCGCCGGAGGTTCGGGAGCTGTCGAAGCGGTACCTGGACAATCCTCAGACCATTTCGCTGGTTCAGGATGGCGCTCAGCACGAGGATATTGTGCATCGGGTCTATATGATTCCCTCCCGCCGCCGTTTCGAGGGTCTTGTCAACGTACTCCTCTGGGAGCGTCCGGGGCGCAGCCTGATATTCTGTCATACCCGGCTGGAATCCATCGAGATCGCTCAGCGCCTTCAGGACGAGGGATTCAGCGCGGCGGCGCTGCACGGAGATATGACCCAGCGCGAACGCAACGCGGTTCTGGCCTCCTTCAGGTCGGGGTCCATGCCTCACCTGGTGGCGACGAACGTTGCGGCCCGGGGACTGGACGTGGAAGGCGTGACCCATGTCATTCAGATTGGGCTTCCCGACGACCGGGAGACCTTCGTTCACCGCAGCGGGCGGACCGGTCGGGCGGGACACGAGGGAACGGACCTGATTCTTCTTTCTCCCCTGGAGGTCGGACGCTTCAAAATGATGCTGCGCTCCACTCAGATGAAAGTGGAGTGGAAGGACGTCCCCACCCTCGACCTGATTCGGACGGTTCAGCGGGAAGTCGCGGAGGAAAAACTTCTGACGGCTCAACTTGACGAAAAAAGTCACGCCTCCTGTCTGGAGTGGGCTTCCGACCTGCTGGAACGGGCCGACGCGAAACTTCTCGTGGCGAAACTTCTGGCGGCTCTGAACGCGCGTACTCCGACGGGCTACAGCCTGAACGCGGACCTGGATCGCGAGAGGGAGCGCCGGCAGCGCACACGGGCCGACCATCGAACGGAAGGCTCCGGAGACCGGCGTTTGAGCGGTTCTTCCCGTCCGAGGGGGACCATGACGCGTCTGCGCAGCAGTCACACCTCCACCTCCTCCAAAGACGTGGGGCGCATTCTGAACGCCCTGTGTTCCGCGCTGAAGGTGGAGCGCGGCGAGGTGGGAGCCATTCGCCTGAAGGACGACTGCGTGATGGTGGAACTGCTGCCGCTGGCTTTGGCGCGGCTGGAACAGGGCAGGGCCGGACTGGCGCGATGGGGGCTTTATCCGGAAGATGAGCAGGTGCGCTACATCAGGGCCCGCTCCTCGCAGGATCATTCCTCCGGCGGCAGAGAACGATACACCAGAAACAAAAGGGACAACGCTTACCACGACTAACCCGAAATAAAGAATAATAAATAATACCAGTGAGGGAGAAAGAGCCTGGAGCTTCGGGTAAAGCGGCTTCAGGCTTTTTGCTGTTCCGGAGTTTCCGGCGGAGGCGTTCGTTTCCAGCCCATGCGGAAGGATATTTGCTCCGCCGCGTCCAGGAGCATCGGCAGATGTGAAAAAATATGCTTATCCGTCATGCGCACCACCGGACCGCTGACGCTGATGGCCGCTTTGATTCTGCCGGTATAGTCCCGTACCGGCGCGGCAATGCACCGTGCCCCTTCTTCGCATTCCTCGTTATCGAAGGCGTATCCGGTTTTTTTTATGCGCTCCAGTTCCGCCTTCAGCTCCTCCGGGTCGGTTATCGTGTATTCCGTATATTTTGTCAGCCCTTTCAGCGCGATCAGTCGATCCAGCGCCGTCGGGGAATAGTCGGTGAGAAACAGCTTTCCCACGCCCGTGCAGTACAGGGGGGCCACATTTCCGATGCGCTGGGTGCTCATCAGCATTTTGTTCGGCCCTTTTTCCACCTCGATATAAATGACGGTCATGTCGCTCTCCACCGCAAGGTTGCAGGATTCGGAAAATATTTGGGTGACGTTGCGAAGAAAGGGGCGGGCGACGCTGCGAATGTCGAAGAAGGAATTGACGTTCTGGGCCAGAGCGCACAGTTTGAACGTCAGATAATAGCGTCCCGTGGACGCTTCCTGCTCCACGTATTTTCGCCGCTGCAGGGCGTTCAGAAAGCGCAGCGCCGTGCTGGCGTTCATGCCGCATATCCGCGCCAGATCCTGCAGACGCAGAGGCTCCGGTTGCTCCGTCATGATTTCCAGCAGGTTCAACAATTTATCGGACGATTGATTGATATGCGTCGGAGCCAGGTTTTTCTCCAGGTCTTTCACGGACATAATCTCCATTCTTCCCTGACAATCTTCCCCGGCAATCCATTCCGCGTCGGAAATTCGGAAATGTGGAAAGATCCCGGACAATGTTTTAACATTTTGTCTTTGGGGTTTCATCTCTATTATATATTTTATAGTAAATTGCGTAATACGATTCTAAAAAACCGCCGGCCAGGCCGACGGTTCAGATTTTTCCATGTTATTTTCCCTTCAATTTTTTTCTGGCATTTTTTTCTGTCATTTTTTCTTTTCTGTCAGCAGCGGCGCCAACGCCGCCAGGCCCAGGAAAAATCCCGTTCCTGTCGTGCATCCGCCGCCGCCGCCTTTTTTGTCGTTTTTACTGTTTCTGTCGTTTCCGTCGGAGGCGTCGTCGTACACGGAGCCCCCGACGCCGATGGTGAAACAGGTCGCGGGCGGGTTCAGGTTCTGTACGTACTCTCTGCCGTCCGCCAGGCCCCACTCGATCAGGGATATGCTGAGGTTTTGGAGGTCACTCAGGGTCTGCGCCGTCCCCGTTATCCGCAGCACCGGCACTCCGTCGGCGCTCGTGGTCGTCACCAGTGTCACGCAGGAATAGCTCCCTCCCAGAGAGGCGTAAATGTAAGCCGGTCCGTCTGGGAACACGCCCCCCGCCAGCGGCGCTTCCACCGTGAACGAATACGTCCCGTCGGCGTTCTGTGACTGGCTGAGACTCCAACGGGCCGGGTCAGGGTCCACCAGAGTTCCGTTCAGAACTGGCAGGTCCCGTACATCAAGCCTCACCGGGTACGTGGTTTCGTTCTTTCCGTCCGCCGAAGTCACCGTGTAGAGCACGGCCTGACCTCCGGAGAAGTCCCGGATCTCTCCCCCTCCCGGCGAAACCGACGCCCCCGCGTCGGGCAGGATGAAGGTCAGTCCCACTCTGAACAAATCCGTCCCGGCGGGCGCGGTGATGAGCCATGTCCCGTCGCCCTGGCGGATCATGTAGCCCTCGGAGATCATCGTCCCGGCGTTGTTGGTGAGCCTCACCAGCCCGCAGGTGACGTCCGTGGAGGACCTGTCGGGCCCCGACGGAGAGGGAGACGGGGATGGGGAAGGGGAAGAGGAAGGGGAGTTTCCGTCCCCGATGACGGTCCCCCGGTCGTTGAAGACGCCGCCGTCCGCGACGTCGATGTTCCCGTTGGTGTCGTCGAGGGTTCCGCCCGTGTTGTTGTTGAAGACGCCGCCGTCATTGACCCTGATTGTGCCGTCGTTAATCAGGCTTCCGTCGTTGTCGAAAACTCCTCCGTCGGTCACCTTGATGATCCCGCCGGGTTTGTTGTTGACGGTCCCGTCGGATTCGTTGTGGAAATGCCCGTCCACCAGGATGGTCCCGTCGTTGTTGAGGGTTCCGTGGTTGTCCAGCGTCCCGCCGTCGGTGATGTGGATGAGAGCGCCCGTGTTGTTGTTGACGGTTCCGTCGGGCTGGTTGGTGAAGAGCCCGTCGATGAGGATGGTTCCGTCGTTGTTGATGGTTCCGTAGTTGTC
>JAISUO010000002.1 GCA_031272035.1 Synergistaceae bacterium | reverse complement strand
CCGCCGTCAGCGTCGTCTTTCCGTGGTCGATATGTCCGATCGTTCCAATATTCAAGTGCGGCTTGTTACGATCAAATTTTTCCTTCGCCATAACATGTCCCTCCCGTTTGTTCTCTTCTCCGGGGGCAGATGTCGACCCACGGTTCGAAGTTCTTTGAAAGCCTGTATATTTTAACAAAAAAAATACATTCTACAATAATCCCGACGTTTTATGTCGCCACGTTTCATCACAATCCCATGCGGTTTCCTCGGCGCGGTGTTTCGAAGCCGGCATCAAAATGAGGGAAATTACCCGGTTTTTTGGGGAAGAAGAGATTTTGCCCATACACGCACGGCGACGCCGGGGTGAGACAAAAGGGACTTCAGGCGTTCTTCCCCCCAGGGCAGACAGGGAACGGCGCGCTGTTTCAGCGTGGCAAGCAGGGGAACGAGAACGGCTTCATCCTCCCGGGCCAGAAGCACCCTCAGCGTCTCCGGAGAAATAAAGGGAAAAGGCGCCGACGGCCAGTATCGAAGGATCAGAACAACGCCTCCCGCGCTCGCGTTGCGGACATAACGCTCCAGAAGCTCCCGACTGACCGACCCGGGGCCTCTCAGATGCAGAAGAAAAATCAGCAGAGAGTCCGGCAGGGCGGAGGCTCTTTCCGTCAAAGCCTCCGTCAGCTTCCGGCAGTTCTTCGGTTCCAGAGGCAGCGACATCACCTGAAAAGCCGTTTTTTCATCGATTTCCCATCGGGAAAGGAGAGCCACCAAAGCGTCCAGAACCTCTTTCCGATTGGACAGGTCCCCCAGCCGGGAGAGAGCCAGGCGCCTCACATCCGGCACATCGCTCAGGAGACGCAAAACCAGATCCCGGGTGTCGACCTCCCGATTTTGTTCCCTCATACGGGACAGAACCTCCCCCAAAGTCCGCTCTCCCCGGGAAAGAACCTGTTCTATGCGAAATTCCCGCGCCTGCCTGTTTTTTTCCTCCATATCCCGGGCGATTCGCGGAGTTTGTCCTTCTTTCGCCACGGACCGCTCCCGAAATATGCGACGCCAAAACAAGGGACTGTACCACCCGGAAACCTTTTTTTCGGATTTATCGTTCGGTGAAGGGGTCTTTTCCACCGGCTCCGGAACATCCTTCGGGAACTGCTCCGGCGGCAGACTGCGCAAAAAAGCGTAAGCTCCCGCGATCTGCTCGAACCGCCGGGCGCCCCGTCTGCCCACCACGTCCGGGTGGCAGGTCTTCGCCAGACGACGAAACGCCCGTCGCACGTCCACGGCCGTCGCATCGGACGAGAGGCCCAATATTCGTAAACTGCGAACGATTTCAGAGGAGATTTCCATCTCTAAACCTTTCAATCATGCCTTTTCATGAGGATAACACAGCTTCCAGATCGTTGACAAGATCCTCCAAAATTTCGATCGGAATGTTGTCGTTTCCAGCATTTTCTATCTGACTCACCAGGTTGTGCAGCCGGTCCTGCTGGGACACGGAGAGCAGTATCTCCAGCGGAGTGAGGCGCAGTTTCAGCCTGCGCAGCTGCTGACGCCGACCCTCAGGGGACACGTTCGACTTCTGTCCCGGCGGAATGAGAGGAACGTCGATGGCCGTCCGGCCGTTTCCCAGAGAAAGCCGCAGCAGTCCCGACGTGTCGAGAACGCAGCTGACGCTCACCTCTTCCCCCGCTCTGGCGTCGAAATCCACCGCGGAGAGAATCGCTCTTTCGGACTTCAGATCGCCTCTGTCCTGAAAAATCGACAGACTCGCCTTTTCCGAGCGCTTCGGGACAAAGGAGGCCTTCGCCGAAAACGGGAGAGGCGTCCCCGCCGCGATCAGAACGGTGGCTTCTCCTCCTCGTATGAATCCCACGTCGCTGGACAGCACGTCCAGAAGCAGACGCTCCTTCCCCGCGCTTGCGCAGAGCGCGGCTCCCAGAGCAATGGATTCTTCGGCGCAAAGACTCAGGCGTTCCGGAACCGCCGTTTCCTTCTCCAGAATCTCCCGCAGCAGAGGAATCCGGCTGGATCCGCCCACGAGAAGCAGACGCTCCGGTTCGTAACGATCCCAGAGTCTGTTGACGAGATGAACCACCCGCCGGATTGAAAAACGCATCAGACGCTCCAGTTCTTCCCGCTCGATTTGAAACGGGGGATATTCCCGGCCCTGAAGGGGCGGCGGCGTCCAGGAACAGCTTCGACAGCCGGAAAGCGTGATCTTGATCGTTTCGGCCTCCAGAACCAGAGTGCGCCACACCGGGTCTTCTCTGGACAGGGGAGCGATGCACAGCCGTTCTCTCAGCCATTCCGCCAGAGCGAGGTCGAAGTCGTACCCTCCGACGGAGGTGGCTCCCGTGCTTTCCAGCACCTGCCAGACCCCATCCTCGCTCTCCACCACGGAAACGTCCACGGTCCCGGCCCCAAAATCCAGAACCAGGAAGCGCCCCTCGCCGCCAAACGCCAGAGCGGCGGCCGTAGGCTCGCTGATGATTCGCGTCTCGTGAAGTCCGGCCGCCTCCGCCGAACGAGAGAGAGCCTCCCTCTGAAGAAGAGTGAAACAGGCGGGGACAGCCAGCACGCAGGAGGAGATGAACTCTCCCTTAAAGGCTTCCGCGTCTTCCCTCAGAACGGAAAACAGCGGAACCAGGAGCTCCTCCGCCGTATACTCCCGTCCGTTGCAGCGGGCTCGAAAACCGCTTCCTACCCTGCGTTTGATGTCCCACCATACGGGGCGGTCGCTCAGAAGGGAAAAACGAATGGCATCCTCCCCCACAAGCCAGCCGTTGTCCCAGCTGACCACGGAGGGAGTCTGAAAACGTCCCCGTCGATTGCGAATCAACATCGGGCGTCCTCCCTCGTCGACGCAGGCGCAAAGAGCGTTCCTTGTGCCCAGGTCTATTCCGATGGTCACGCCGTCTTTCAGATCCGACATACCTGAAGTTCTCCTTCCAAACAGCCCATAACCCGAACCTCGATTTCCCGCCTGCCGTCAATCTCTCCTGAACAGCCCGATACAGCGTCCGGCTCCGAAGATTCCAGGGCAAACGTGAGAAAATGTCTCGTATAACCATAAAGCACCGACACCGTCTTCCCCACAAAGCGGGACGCGTAACGCCCCAGCAAATCCCCGCCCAGCTCCATGGCGGCCGTCACCCGTTCGGCCGCGACGCCGGAAGGAATACGGTCGGGAAAGGAGGCGGCCGCCGTTCCTCTTCGGGGAGAAAACGGGAAGACGTGAACCCTCCCCAGATTTACCCGCTTCATCAGGTTCAGCGTGGCCTGAAAGGCCTTCTCGCTCTCGCCGGGAAACGCCACGAGAGCGTCGCCGCTGATGTGCAGATCGTCTCCCAGCTTCCGGCGGGCCTGGTCGCAGAGCCGGGCAAAATCATCCGCCGTGTGCCCGCGCCTCATACGCGCAAGAATTTCATCGTCGCCGCTCTGGAAGGGAAGATGCAGATGCGGACAAAAAACGGGCGACTCCGCCAGAGCGTCCAGGAGCTCTTCATCCAGAGCGAAGGGCTCCAGAGATCCCAGCCTCAAACGCCGTAAACCCGGGACTCCGGAGAGATTTCGCACCAGTTCGGCCAGAGACGTCTGACGATCCCGTCCATAGACTCCAAGGTGGATTCCCGTCAAAACGATCTCCGAGCATCCCGCCGCCGTCACCCGCCTCGCTTCGTTCAGCGTATCCTCCGGGGGACGGCTTGTGGAACGGCCCCGCAGAAACGGAATGATACAGTAGGAGCAAAAACGGTCGCATCCCTCCTGCACCTTCAGAAAAGCCCGGGAACGCAGAACGGGATGATCCAGAGAAAGAGAATCCCATACCCGGTCGGTTCTCAGATCCAGACGCATATCCACCGGTACGGCCGGACGACGGGACATCGATTCCTCCAGACTGTCGGGCAGCGCGTTTTTCAGGCGATTGCCCACAAGAATGTCGATTCCCAGATCTCTGGCTTCATTCAGGGAAATGCCCTGCGCCCAGCAACCGCAGACCGCCACCACTCCCTCTTCCCCAACAGTCCGCCGGGCGCGGCGCACGGCCTGTCGGCATTTCTTATCGGCTGTGGCCGTAACCGCGCAGCTGACAATTACCGCGGCGCGGCATCCCTCCGGTTTGTCAAAAATCACGGCCCCTCTCCGCTCCAGTTCTCCCGCCAGAGCCTCGCCTTCGTAGAGGTTCGAGCGGCACCCCAAAACGTAAACCCACACTCCAAGGCCCAGAAGGCCGCCGGTACTTTTATTTCGATCCTGCAGCACAGCCCCACCATTCGTTTTTCGTCAGTTCCGCCACCAGAGACAGCCCGCTGCCGGAAAGGGCGGAGAGAAACCTGGGACGTTCCTTCACCGTCATCCCCGAAAAGACCGCCGTGCCTCCTGGCCGGAGCACACGGCCCACGTCGGAAAGAAGACGAAGGTTCGGCTCCAGAAGGATATTGGCCATCAAAAGATCCGCCTTTTCCTCGATGCCCTTCAGAAGGTCCCCCACCGCCAGGTTGCAGAGCTTCGGGGACAGGTCGTTCAGTTCCATATTGCGCATGATCTCGGCGATGACCGCCGGGTCCAGGTCCCGAGCCAGAGCAGACCGGGCGCCGAGTTTCAGCGCCGCGATAAAAAGTACCCCGGACCCCGCGCCAATATCGATGACGCTGGCATCCTTTTTGACGAAACGCTCGACAAACGTCAGGGCGATCTGGGTGCTCTCATGGTATCCCGTTCCAAACGCCGAGCCTGGATAAATATAGAGAGGAAGTCTCCCTCCCGGTTCCTTCCCCCTGTGCCAGGGGGCCATAACGACGAGGTTCGCTCCCACCGGAAGCGGGGGGAAGGCCTCCAGGTGCAGCGTCCCCCAGGGACGATTCTCCACCCTTGCGTAGGAACAAATCCGCGCTCCGGAAAAACTGCCCTCCGGATTTTTTATGATTTCGTTCAAGACCGAAAACCAGTATTCGAGAGGTTCCGAACTTCTATAAAAGGCTCTGAGAGTCGGACTTTCTCCCTCTGTTACAAATTCCGCGCCAATAGAGCCGGAACAATCCGCCAGGGACATGAGCATTTCCCCGGCAACTCCCGGTATCGCGGCCTCAAGGTCTATACTCCACCAGAAACTGTCCTCCGATGCGTGATCCAAAGCCGTTCACCTCCTGCGGGTATCCCCGAGACACTCCGTAATGTTTACACTTACTTATCATATATATTACAGTATTCGTCTATTCGAAAAATGACGGATTTTGCAAAACCGCAAACAAAGCTTCCGAAATTCCCGTCCGGAGAATAAGTCTGCGTGCCGCAAAACGACTGCGATATACTATACTCTTAACATTATCAAAAAAAGAGGTGTTCATCATGGACTGGGAGAAGCTGGAACGAGAACTGATTTCGATACGCAGGGATCTTCATAAATACCCGGAAAGCGCCTGGACGGAGTTCCGCACTTCTTCTCTCGTTGCGGACCGCCTGACGAAAATGGGCTGGAACATCAAAACCGGACGGGACACGATCGACCCCGACGCGGTAATGGGACGCCCCTCCGAGGAGGAAATCGACGCTCAGATTCAACGGGCAATAGCTCAGGGCGGCAGCGAGGCGCGGATCAATGAAATGAAACGCTACCCGGGCGTCGTCGCGACGCTTCAAACAGGACGGCCCGGCCCTGTGATCTCCGTTCGTTTCGACATGGACTGCGTCGACGTGAACGAATCCACGGAGGCCGACCATCGTCCAGCCCGGGAGGGCTTCGCCAGCGTCAACGCTCTGCTGACCCACGCCTGCGGTCACGACACCCACACCGCCATGGGCCTTGGCGTCGCTCAAATCCTGATGGAAAGAAAAGATTCCCTCAAAGGGGAAATCCGCCTGATTTTCCAGCCCGGCGAAGAGGGGTGCCGAGGGGCCTACGCCATGATGCGCAAAGGCGTCGTCGACGGGTCGGATTACTTTTTGGCCATGCACATCGGCGGTGGGGTTCCCTCCGGTGTTTTCGGGCTGAACTCCCTGGGGTATCTCTGCACCACGAAATTCGACGTGGAAATCACCGGAAAACCCGCCCACGCCGCGGGAGCTCCGCACAAAGGGCACAACGCGCTTCTGGCCGCCGCCTCCGCAGCCCTGGCCCTCCACGGAATCGCTCCCCACAGCGACGGATCGATGCGGGTCAACGTGGGAGTCCTGAACGCCGGAACGGGGCGCAACGTCATCGCGGGGTCGGCCTTTATGAAGGCTGAAACCCGGGGAGAGACGCAGGAAATTTCCGACTACGTCTACAAACGCGCTCAGGAGATTCTGAAGGGCGCGGCCGCCATGTACGAAACGGAGGTTCGGGTGATAAAAACCGGCGAAGGGACAAACGCGTCGGGAGACGCTCCGCTGGTGGCGAAAGTCAGGGAGGCGATACAGGAACTGGGCTGCTTCAAAGAAATCCGGGAAACCGTTCAGGGAGGAGGCAGCGAGGACGCGACCTGGATGATGCGCCGCGTTCAGGAGCAGGGAGGACAGGCGACCTATCTGGCGCTGGGCTCCGACATTGCCGCGCCGCACCACAACGGAGGCTTCGACGTAGACGAAAGCAGCATGCTCAAAGGCGTCAAAGCCCTGGTGGCCATTGTGGAAAAACTCGCGGGCTGATGGAAAGCTCGGAAGATCCAAAGACCCATGGAAAAATCCCGCGAATCCGTCGAACAGAGAGAACATGCAGGAGGTGTTGAATCATGAAAAAAAACCTGGGCCCCAAACTGGGTCTTTACCCAACTCCCATCGTGGTCGTCGGCACTTATGACAAAAACGGCAGGCCCAATCTGGCCACTCTGGCCTGGACGGGAATCTGCTGCTCCGAACCGCCGATGATCCAGATTTCCCTCCGCAAAAGCCGTTATACCCACGCCGCCATTGTGGAACAGAAGGTGTTCAGCGTGAACATCCCCTCGGCAAAATACCTCGTCGAGACGGATTACTGCGGCATTGCGTCGGGAAAAGACGTGGACAAATTCAGCGACACTCGCCTGACGCCCGTTCGAGGAGAGGTTCTGAACGTTCCCCTCGTGCAGGAATTCCCCGTATCCATGGAGTGTCGCCTGGCCCACACTCTGGAACTGGGAAGCCACGACCTGTTTCTGGGGGAAATTGCGGCCACATGGATGGAAAGCGCCGTTCTCCAGGAAACGGGAAAACCGGACGTGAAAAAAATGGACCCTCTCGCGTTCATTCTGAGCGGGGAATACTACGGCCTCGCCGAAGCTCTGGGGCCCAGCTTCAGCAGCGGGAAAAAACTGAATCGTGGATAAACGGAGAATACGTAAACAGGAAATACGGGAGGATACAGTTAATGACGGGGTTATCCCAATTTGAAGTGAATAAGGATTTGAAGTGTAAAGTTGAAAATCTGAAGCGGGAAGATTCAAAAACGGTATCGGCAGAAATGTTTGACTGCCGGGCCGTTTCGCTTACAAAATTCTGGAAATGGACGAAAAAATGCGTCGCTGCGGTTCTGCTGGTTCTGGCGACGTTTTGTCTCACGAAGGCTGTGCAGGCCGCGGTCAAAGAGGTCAGCGCCGTCGATCTGGAAAGTATTTGCACCTCCGGGACGCCTCAGGATCTGGAGCGCATTCTTCAGGAGTCATCGGCGGACGTGGTTTTCCCCAGCGGCAACCGGCCAATCCACATCGTGGCCGAACACGCTTCTGATCCGGAAATGGTGGATATTCTCGTGAAGAAGGGCGCTTCTCTGACCGCGGAGGGACTCGAAAAGCTGACGCCTCTGATGCTGGCGGCCGCCTATAATCCTCATCCCCGAATCACCGAAGCGATTTTGAAAGCCGGAAGTCCGGTGAATTCCTCCGACAGCCAGGGACGCACTCCCCTCAGCCTGGCCGCCGCTTCCAACTCATCCCCGGAGGTAACCGCCGTTCTTCTGAGAAACGGCGCTCTTCCCAACGTTCGAGACAGGAGCGGACGGACGCCTCTGTGGCTTGCCGCAGCCCGTTCCGCCGGGCAGATCGTCCAGCTGCTGCTGGACTCCGGGGCGAAAGTGGACGAGGCGAATACCGATGGCTTCACGCCTCTGCTCGTGGCGTCGGAAAAACCGAAAGCCGAAGTAATTCGCCTTCTGATTGAAGCCGGAGCGGACGTCAACATCCGGGGGAAGAACCGTTATACGCCTCTGATGACTGCGATTTCCGTGGGAGCCGGCGCGGAGACGGCGAACCTCTTTCTGGAGGGCAGAGCCGACGTCAAAGCCGAGGACGACCAGAACAGAAGCGCCATTCTCCTGGCAGCCGCCAGGGAGGGAACGTCTCCGGACGTTCTGAAAGTCCTGATTGAAGCGGGAGCCAGTCCCAACGCGCTGGACTCGTCCCTGACCACTCCCCTGACGGAGGCCTGCCGGCAGAAGAACGTGGCGGCGGTTCGGTATCTTTTGAGCGCGGGAGCCAAAGCGAACATGAGAGACCGCAACTCCTGGACGCCGCTGATGCACGCCGTCGCAAAAGGAGCCCCCAGGGAAATTTTTGAATTGCTGATCGGATCGGGAGCCGATATCAACGAGACCACCCGCCGGGGGCTCACCCCTCTGATGATCGCCATCGATTCCAAAGCCGAACCGGAGACCCTCAAAAATATCCTCGACCTCGGAGGCAACCCCAATCAGCAGTCGCTGGACACCGTAACCGCCCTCATGGGCGCGGTGGGTGCGGAAGACGCCCCTTCCATCAAAGTCCTGCTGGAAAGAGGGGCCGATCCCAACCTTGGCACATGGGATGGTCTGACGCCCCTTATGCTGGCTGCCCAGAGAGCGGAAAATTCCGATATTTTCAGGATTCTGGTCGACTCCGGCGCTTCTGTCGATCAAAAGAACGTGGAAGGGCTGAACCCCCTCATGATCGCCGCTTCCGTGGGCAACATGGAGGCACTGCAAAGCCTGACGGCTCTCAGCGCCGATCTGGAGGCGAAGGATCTGGATGGGGCCACACCTCTCGTCCAGTCCATTCTGTCCCGGGAAGAGGACCTGGAAACTATCGACTTTCTCATCGAGGCCGGAGCGAACGTCAACACGGTCGATTACACCCACGCCACTCCGCTGATGCAGGCCGCGCTTCGGGGAAAAGAAGAAACGGCGGGACGTCTTCTCGACGCCGGAGCGGACTTCAAAGCCAGGGACATGGTGGGATGGACTCCCCTGCACTTTGCCGCGCGAACCGAGGATGGTTCAGGAATCATTCAGCTGCTTCTGGAAAAGGGCTGCCCTGTGGACATTCCCGACAGCGGAGGGACGACGCCCCTGATGGTGGCCGCTTCCTACAATAACACGGAAGCCGTGCGCACGCTTCTGGCTGCGGGGGCGAGCTTCGTCATCGCGGATAACACCGGCAGAAGCGCCTACGAATATGCCCTGCTCAAAAACTCCACGGAGAGCAAAAATCTCATCGAAGAAGCAAAATCGAAAAACAGTAAAAAATAATACTCCTGCTTTTCATTCGAAGCTCTCCCCGACTTTGACCGATTCTTCCAAATCCTCGCGCCGAAAAGGAAATCTTCCTCAACCGAAGAAATTCCTTTTCGGCGTTTTTATTTTTATCAAAGCGAATTTTTCCATACAAAACAAAGCAAATCTGGTGACACAAATCTGATGATTCTCTTGACAAAAAGATATGCGTCTTTTATTATGACAATCATATTGTATGATTGTATACAAAACGCAGGGAGTGAACAGACTGCCATGCCGTTATCCGAATCAACGCCGGGGCTTTTGCATAAAAGTCTTGTGCAGACCATCGTGGAAAACATCGAAGATCGTATCATCAATGATGAACTGAAACCGGGGGAGCGTCTCACGGAACAGGCCATGTGCGACATGCTTGAGGTCAGCCGTTCGCCCCTGAGAGAGGCTTTTCGCATTCTTGAAAATCAGGGTTTTTTGACGAATAAAGCGCGCAAGGGCGTTTTTGTATCGAAACTCACCCGCAAAGAGGCGATCGACATTTATACGATCCGGGCAAACCTTGAAAGCCTCGCCACTTTTTTGGCCGTCAGGGTCAGAGGTAAAGACCTGGCCCGGGATCTCCGGAGCATCCATGAAAAAATGAAAAAAGCCGTGACAGACGGCAATGTCAGGGACTACTGGACTTACAACGTTCAATTCCACGAGACCCTGATTTCTTCCTGCGGAAACGAATTGCTCATCGAAATGCTGGAACGCTTCAATAAACAAACCATGAGGTACAGAGCAAGAATTTTGGCCAATACCGGAAAATCTCAGGAATCCGTCAGGAAACACGAAGAGCTGATCCGCTCCATTGAGGACGGCGACGCGGTCAGCGCAGAAAGAATACGCAAAGAAGCGATTCTGAACAATATCGCTTTGGTTGAAAAAACTTTTGAAAATGAAGAGGAGGCGGATTGACCGTGAAGATCGATGCTGATAAATGCGTTGGCTGCAAAGCCTGCGTTCCGTATTGTCCCGTGAGCAGCATTGTGGCCGAGGGGAAAAAGGCGAAGATTGATCAGGACGAATGCGTCGAATGCGGGGTGTGTCTGCGCGCCGATGTATGCCCGATGAAAGCGATTTACATGCCCAAAGAATCTTTCGACTACCCTCGGGCGATCCGTATGCAGTTCAGCGACCCCGGCGTGGAACATCCGAAGCTCAAGGCATGGGGACGTGGCACGGAAGAGGCCAAAACAAACGACGTGACGGGCAAATTCGGCAAAGGCGAATACGGTTTGCTTCTGGAGTTCGGCCGTCCGGGAACGGGAACGCGCATCTCCGAGATCGAGAAGGTCACCAAACTCGTGCGTTCGCTGAACATCTCCATTCTGGAGGACAATCCCCTGTTCGGCCTGCTGAAAGAGGACATGTCCGGAGAGTTCAAACCGGAGTTTCTCAACGAAAAAATTCTTTCCGGAATACTGGAAATCCGCATAGACAGGGCCGAGGAACTGGAAAGTATTTTAAACGCGATCCTTCCTCGTCTTAAAGAGCTCGACACCGTTGTTTCTGTGGGACTGGTGACGCGTTTCGCCGAGGATTCGACGCTGCCCGTCATCGATAAATTGAAAGCCATGGGACTTTTTGTGCGTCCCAACGCGAAGATCAACGTGGGACTTGGACGTCCTCTGGTGGACAGATAAGGGAGGGATTACCATGAGTCATTCGCTGCATCGCTACGGTTCGGCCGAAAGCCTCAAAAACGATTTTTGTATTTACGCCCGGGCCGCCAGAGGGGTCAACAGGGAGAACTGCGGCGAAAAACTGCGCAAAATTCTCTCTATTTTCACCTCGGAAAAAGTGGTCAATTTTGGCTCCAGCCACTCGGGGAAAAGTTTCGCCGCCGGACTGAAACCCGAGGAATACGCGAAAACACTGGATCATGCTTACGGCATCATCGCTGTCTTCGACGATCGAGAGGCGGTCAAAGGCGTCCTGATGAAGGCCAAAGAGGCCGCGTTGGGCATTTCGATGGTGGTGAGCGGCCTGATTGATGAGGTGATTCGCATCGCTCACGAATGTGGGCTGAAACCCCATACCGCTCTGATTTCTCTTGGCATTTACGGAAAAACAGAAACGCTGCCCGAGGACGACGTCATGGAGATGATGACGATGTGCGGACATTCCCTGATTTCCCGAAACCTTGTCCGGGACGTCTCCCAAAAGGTGAAAAGCGGCAAACTCTCTCCCGAAGACGCCGCTTTGATTATTTCCAAACCCTGCACCTGCGGCATCTTCAACACCAGTCGCTGCGCCGGAAAGTTTCGGAAAATGCCTGAGCAGAACGCGGAGGAAGCGTAAAAATGGAAAATTTTCCTAAATTACTGACTCCCGCCAGGATTGGACCGGTGGAGATCAGGAACCGGATTTTCACCTCCTCCATGTGCCTGTACTTCTCCGGCAAAGACGGTGAGGTAACGGACCGTATGATCGCTTTTTTCGACAGCCGGGCCAAAGCCGGCATGGGGGCTTTCATCATTCCGGCCAATCCTCACGGAGCGAATAAAAGGGCGCGGGGTTCTCTGGCGGACGACTCCCGCATCGCTCAATGGAAACCGCTGCTGGACGCCCTCCATGGAAGAGGCGCGAAGGCGTTCTGCCAAATTCACCCCTCGGGCATTCAGTTCGGTCGGAAGGACTTCACGGAATCTCCTTTTGACCTGAGCACAGAGGAAATTAAACAACTCATTGAATCCTATGCAGAGGGAGCCCGACGCGCTCAAAAGGCGGGCTTCGACGGAGTGGAAATTCACGGCGCTCACGGCCATGAAGTGGCGCTGCTTCTCTCGGAGCTTTTGAATACGCGGACGGACCAATACGGGGGCAGCCTTGAGAACTGCGCCAGAACGGTCACGGAAATGATTTCCCGCATGAAAGAGCTTTGCGGTAAGGATTTTCCGGTCATTCTGCGCATCAGCGGCGAAGAGCGCATTCCAGGCGGTCGCGAGCTGCCCGCGTCTTTGAAAATTTGTCAGCTCGTTCAGGACGCCGGAGCCGACGCCATCCACGTTTCCTCCGGAATGCCGGAAAGCGAAGAGTGGGAATGCCCCCCTTCGGAGGTTCAGCAGGGACATCTGGCCTGGATGGGGAGATGCCTGAAAGAAGGGCTGAAGATCCCCGTGATCGTCGTGGGTCGCATCGTCGACTGGGAAGTGGGCGAAAGCATGATCGAAAAGGGAGAGGCCGACTTCATCGCCGTGGCGCGCACGACGCTGGCGGAACCCCGTTGGGTGGAGTCTGTGGGGAAAAAGGACTACCCTGTTCGTAAGTGCATCGGCTGCAATCAGGGTTGCCGCACCCGCAGAGAGCAGAACAAGTCCATGGCGGCCTGTCTGCAAAATCCATCGCTCGGCCGCGAAGAGCTTCTCGATATTCGGCCGGACGCGCAAAAACGGAACGTCGCCGTCATCGGCGGCGGCGTCGCCGGACTGGAGGCCGCGAACATCCTTTCTCAGCGGGGACACGATGTGACAATTTTCGAAAAGGAACCGAGACTGGGCGGAACCTTCTATTGGGCGGCCAAAGCGCCGGGCAAGCAATCCTACATGAACGTTATCGAATATTATGAAAAAATACTTCCTCTCCAGGGGGTAAAATTCGAGCTCAATACGACCGTAGACGACGTGCCGCCGGGGCAGTGGGATCTCATCGTGCTGGCCGTGGGAGGAACGGCGATTCGTCCCCCCATTCGCGTTACAGACGCCAGAGTCTGCAGCGCTTTGGAGTTTATCGACGACGCCTCTCACGACCGGTGGGACGGAGACAGTTATGTGGTTATCGGAGACGGCATCGTGGGGTACGAAGTTGCGGACACGATTCTGGAGAATGGGAAAAAAGCGATACTTGTCGGCAACGATCCGCGGGAGCCTGTCGCCACTTTGGGCGTAGCGCGGTGGCATTTCATGAAGAACCGTTTCGACAAAACCGGCATCGAGGTTGTACGCCACAGTACGGTTCAGAGCGTCGACGGCGAGGGATTGACCATCAGGGGCGAAGATGGAACGGAACGGCGCATCGACGGCAGGTTCCGGTACATTCTGGCCTGCGGCTACAAGCCGGCCAGTCCGGAGTTTATTCAAAAGTTTCAAAAAAAAGGCATACAAACGCTGCTGGTGGGCAACGCCGAAACATCGGGTGACGCCATGGACGCGATTCACGACGCCTTCAATAAAACGGTCAATTTGACGTTCGAATGACGGTCGAGCTGAGGCGACGACGATGGCGATGACGGTTTCCGAAAAAATTCTGGCTCGAGGATGCGGCAGAGAGAAAGTACACCCGGGAGAGATCGTCGAAGCGGAAGTCGACCGCATGATGATTCACGACAATAACGCCGCCCTGGTGATCGGACATTTTAACAAAATCCGCGACGCCGTTGTTCAGCGGCCGGAACGCGTCGTTTTTTTCATCGATCATCACAGTCCCTCCACGTCCATCAAGGCGACGAAACACCACAGCCTCATGAGACGTTTCGCGAAAGAACATGGCATAAACCGCTTTTACGACTGCGGACAGGGCATCAGTCATGTCGTGATGCTGGAAGAAGAACTGGCGCGTCCAGGGCAAATCGTGGTGGGCACCGATTCTCATACCACAGGAGAAGGAGCGGAAGGAGCCTTCGCTGCGGGCATAGGAGCTACGGAAATGGCCGCGGTTCTGGTCACGGGGAAGTTGTGGTTTCGAGTGCCGGAAACCGTGGCGGTGATCCTGGACGGAAAGCTGCCGCCTCACGTCGAAGTGCGGGACCTCATGATGCAGGTCCTTGGAAGGCTCGGCCCGGATGGCGCCAATTACTGCGCGGTGGAATTTCAGGGGCAGGGCGCGGAAGCGATGTCCCGGGAAGAACGTCTTATGTGCTGCGTTCTCTCCATGGAGATGGGGGCGAAAAACGCTCTCTTCGTCCGGCGGGATCAAATCGACGAAGGCGCGGCGTACATAAGAACGGAGCGTTTCGACCTGAGTGCGGTGACGCCTGTCGTATCTGTCCCCGACCTGCCCACAAACGTGCGGCCTCTGAGCGAAACGGCGCCGCAAAAGATTCGCATCGATCAGGCTTTTATAGGTTCCTGCGCCGGCGGATTGCTTCGGGATTTAGAAATGGCCTCGGAAGTCCTGAAAAATAAAAAGATTGCCCCGGGGGTTCGCCTGCTGGTTATCCCGGCAAGCAGGAAAATCTACGGAATGGCGTTATCGCTGGGGTATCTGGAAACGCTGCACGAAGCCGGAGCGATCATCGGTTCTCCCGCCTGCGGCGCCTGCGGAGGCCACGACGCGGGAATTCTCGCGGAAGGAGAAGTGTGCATAGCCAACTCTCCAAGAAATATGGCAGGTCGAATGGGCGCCGGAGGGAGCGTTTATCTGGCCGGCACAGCCGTCGTAGCCGCTTCGGCCGCGGCGGGATATATCACGAATGCGGAAAGGGGGGAGATAAAATGAATCACTGCTGGAAGCTGGGTGACAACGTCCCCACCGACGAAATCCTGCCGTTTCAATATATGGTGTTGACGGATCCGTCCGAACTGGGGCTTCACATTCTGGAGAACGTCAAACCCGGATTTGCCCGGCGACTGGCGCGAGGGGACATTTTGGCAGCCGGATCCAATTTCGGGTGCGGCTCCAGTCGGGAACAGGCGCCCCTGGCTCTGAAAGGAGCCGAAACAGGCGCCATCGTCGCCAAATCTTATGCCCGGATTTTTTTTAGAAACTGCATCAACATCGGGCTGCCCGCCGTTGTTTGCCCCGCCGCGGTTGACGCCATCGTTGAAGGCGACCGCGCCGAAGTGAATTTAACGTCAGGGGAAATCGTTGTAATGAAAGAAAACGACAACCGCGCATTTTATAAGTTTGAACCCTTCCCGCCGTTCCTTTTGGAATATCTTCTGAACGGAGGACTCATCAACACGCTGAACCAACGACGAATTGGAAATTAAACATTTTTGCAAAATCAAAGCAGGTCTGATCGAAACGAGTCTTGTTGAAACTCAGTAAAATTGAACGAATTTTTTGCTTTGAACTTTAATCCTGACCTTTAATCCGCGCATTCTCGTATTCTTTCTCGCATTCTATTGAAGAACTCAGAAAATTTAAGGAGGGTAACAGT
>JAISUO010000001.1 GCA_031272035.1 Synergistaceae bacterium | reverse complement strand
TCGGGCAGCGTCATGACGCTTCCGCAGTAAGCGCAGGTTCCGTAATGCCGTGACCCGTCAACCTCCATATCGCCGCCGCACATCTTGCACTTGAGCACGGTCATGAGCAAAAATCCCTTTCAAATACTTTATTTGCGTGAAAGACAAGACAACTGGTGCATAGTTCAGCACGGATCGCCACGGATCGCTTTAATCGACGTTTTTCTGATGCGAGATTTATTCGCGCCCAATTCGTATATTTCAGGCCCTTTATTGTGTCAAATGGTACATATACTTTCCATGCTGCCTTCATCAACCTCTAAAAACAACAAAAACCTACTCATTACAGTAGGCTTTTAGTTCTACGAAGCTCATCCTCAAAATCGCTAAGAACACTGCTCAGATATTGGCGGTCCCAGCGGGATTCGAACCCGCGTCGCAGCCTTGAAAGGGCTGTGTCCTGGGCCCCTGGACGATGGGACCGCTCCTCCGAAAAACGATGGTGAGCCGTGAGGGACTCGAACCCTCGACACCCGGATTAAAAGTCCGGTGCTCTACCGGCTGAGCTAACGGCTCAGGCAAAACAAGCGGCATTATACCACAGATTTTTTAAAAACAACCCCTTTTAAAAGGTACCTCGTAAAATAAAACTTATAACCCCGTATTTTTTACGGTCATTGCATAGTGGTCTCATGCGAGGGAAAAGTCACCTCCACGGTTGTCCCCTTCCCTTTTTCCGAATGAATGGACCAGGCGCCTCCCAGACTTTCTGCGCGCTGCTGCATCCCCGCAAGGCCCCGTTTACCGATGGAACGAAGGTCTTCCGGCTTCATTCCGTCGCCGTCAAAACCCGTCCCGTTGTCGCGAAGCAGGAACACGAGGGCCCCTGTTTTCGCATCTCTCCGGATGGAAAGATCGATTCGCGTCGCGTGTCCATGACGGACGGCGTTGGAAACCCCCTCCTGAAAAATGCGAAGGAAGGCCAGAGTTCTTTCCTGGGAAATATCGATCTCCGCCGAGTCCATGTCCACGTCGATGGCAATGTCGTGCTGACGCACAAGGCGGGCCGCCTCCTCTTCCATGCAGCGGGCCAGCCCCAGCGAAATCCAGGGAGGGACGAGGGAGTCGCAGATTCCCCGCAGGTCCCTGACCACGTTTTGCGCGGCCTCTTCCGCCAGCGCCAGCTGCCCGCGAACGTCTCTGCCGGCCGGCGCCGGAGACGATTCATTGTTGTCCGAAGCCCTTGCGTCCAAAGAAAACAATGCCATCTGAACGCGCTGCATCAGCGCCGCCACCACCTGAATGGGGCCATCGTGAATTTCCCGGGCCAGCCGTTCGCGCTCGTCCTCCTGGGCCTTCACCACGTCGCTCACGTAGCGCCGTTCGAGTTCCGTCTTTCTCACTGCTTCCCGGGCAAGTTCTCCGATGGCGTCGCGAAGCAGGACGATTTCTTCGAGCTGAATTCCCAGGACCTGCCCCTCCTTCGGGGAGAAAGCCGGAACCTCCTGTCCCCATACGAAGGTTCGAAGCCCGAAGGCAAGGGCGCGCAGAGGGCGTATCAAAACCATGCGCAGCAAAAGCAGAACCGCCAGGCAAAAAAGCGCCACGAGCATCGTCTCTCTGAGAAAACGTCCCATAATCAGGCCGCTGCCCCCCGTCCAGCTGAACATCGTCACCGCTCCGATAACCACGATGTCCGAATCCTTCGTGGGCCAGACGCAAATACACCAGGCCATCTCCTGTCCGTTCACCGTCAGGGTTTCCTGTCGCGCCGTTTCCATCTCCGGATTCCGGAGGTAAAATTCCGGCAGAATTTCCGCACAGGAGGAACCGGCAATGAACGTTCCATCCCTCCGGAGATAGGCCAGCATACCGGGCAGAAATTTGTCCCGGCTCTCCCAGGGTCTCCTCCGTTCTTCTCCGCTCTCCCCACCCTTTGTTTTATCCGTTCCAACTCCGTCACTTCCGCTTTGAGAGTCCGGCCCCCGCAGGATTCGTTCATAGCCCCGATCGCTCAGGAGCTCCAGAAAATCCCTCATGCGCACATCGTCCCGCTCGGTGAAGCGCATCGCAGCGTACCGGGAAAGCTGGCTGACGTAGCGGGTGGAAATTTCCAGCGCTCTCTTCTGCTGCTCCATCATAATCACAGCGGAACGAATCAGCAGCAGAAGAACGGGAACGATCACCAGAATGAACAGAACGTTCAGAAGCCTGCGATTTCTGCGCCGTCCCCGCTCCATCAGGAATGAGCCTCCAGAGACGTGTCCGCCAGAAGCTCCTCCAGGGTGATCAGGCCAAACTTCAGGGCCACCAGAAGGGCTTCGCTCTTGCTGCGGCAGTTGAATTTAGAATAAATAGAGGTCAGGTGCGCCTGGACGGTGCGCTCCGTGATGCCCAGCCTCACGGCGGAATCTTTGATGGAAAAGCCCCGGGACGCCAGCAGCAGAACCTCCCTTTCCCGGGCGGTCAGGGGTTCGGGAACGGCGTCCCTGTCCTTCAGCACGTCGCCGAGCTGAGAATCCAGGTACAGACGCCCCTGCATCACCTGCGTCACGGCCACGTCCAGCTCACGGACGGCGGTGGTCTTGAGGACGAACCCCAAAGCGCCCGCCATCAGCGACGCCATGACATAAGGCTGCGCGCTGAAAGACGTCAGCATGATCGCCCGGGTCGGAAGCCCCTGCGAGCGGATTTTTTGCACGACGGCAATCCCGTCCATATCGGGCATTTGGATGTCGAGCAGGACAATATCCGGCCTCAGGCGCTCTGTCGCCTCCCAGGCCTCCTGTCCGTTTTCGACCTCCGCAACCAGTTCGTAACCGGGGTTGTTTCGAATCCACTCCGCCAGGCCGGAACGAGTCAGCGGATGATCGTCGGCAATGAGGATACTTATCGACACGAAAACATTCCTCCCTTCCGAAGCAGATTTCCTGCACCGGATTTCCCCTGTCGGGGTATCTTTCGGACAATCGCACATATTATATCGGGTATAAACGCGATATTTGAGCCGATAATGAGGAAACGTTTCCAGTTATATCGTTTGAAACGATGACAAAAGACAGCCGCTGGACGGCGGAAGAATAAAAATGTAAGATGTGTGCGTATAAACAGGTGATTTGTAACACCAAAGGACAAAAAGGAGGCATAGTATTGGACCACGTTGAAACCGTTACCCTTTCTTCGAAATTTCAGATCCTCATCCCTAAAAGAACACGTGAAGCCGTCGGTCTGAATTCCGGCGAAAAGCTGAAAATATTTGTGCACGATGGGCGGATCGAACTGGTTCCTGTAAAACCCATGAGGTCTTTCAGGGGGATTGCGAAAGGGATCGACGCTTCTATAGAGCGAGATGACGACAGATTATGAGATGCAACGTCGTGGATTCATGCGGCTGGCTCGCATACTTCACCGACAGCGAAAACGCGGACTTCTTCGCGCCGGCTGTGGAAGACACGGACTCTCTGATAGTACCTTCGATCTGTGTTGCGGAGGTGTTCAAAGTCATTGTGAGGGAAAAAGGCAAAGATACGGCGTTATTAGTTGTTTCGGCCATGAATCAGGGCCGCGTGCGCGATTTGGACATGACAATCGCTCTCCAGGCCGCTAAGTTGGGCTTGTTTTATAAACTGCCACTGGCTGACAGCGTTGTTTACGCGACCGCGAAAGCTGAAGGCGCTGTTGTCTGGACTCAGGACAAACACTTCAAACACCTTGACGATGTATGTTTCCCGGGCGATGCCGAAGACAACCCGCGATGAAAAAGGATATACTGTAATCATGTCGGTTCTGATACTATTCTGAAATATTAAAGGGGTGGAAGAAAATGAAAAAGAGCAGATCTTTGGCAGTTGCAGTGACAGTCTTTCTGTTTATGGCGTCGGTTTTGTTTTTCTCCGTCGATGCGGAAGCGGCAACGACCCGATCGAGAAAAAAGAGCTCCACATCTTCAAACACTACCGGTGTGGTGCGGATTTACGACGGACAGAACTACGAAGGCAACGGACAGCTTCTCCCTGTGGGGAAATACCTGGCGAACAACATTCGCATTGGCAACGATCGATTGAGCTCGGTCCGAATCGCCAGCGGGTACAAAGTGACGCTGTTTACGGACAACAATTTCAATGGCCGGCAACTGGTTCTTACGAAAGACACGCCGCGGTTGGGGCCGGATTTCGAGAACAAAGTTTCCTCTATCATTGTCGAGCGCCTGCAGGGCCAGCAGACCCGGAAGACCCAACAGAACCGGGCGCGTCCCGACAATAAAAACCGTGAAAAAGAACCGGACAAAGACCGCAATAAAGACCAGAACAACCGGCAACCGGCCGGTCCGGATCGCGAAAAGAAGCTTCGCTGAACGCGAATCTCCCGCTTGAAGGCAAATTCACCCTCCCGCGCCTTCGGATTTTCGACATCTCAGTTTAAACAGCTTTAAACAGTAAATCTTAAATTTTATAATCGACGCGTCGGCAATCTCCTGCTGACGCGTTATAATATTCTATATTTTTGGACGGATTCCGTTCTGACCTGACGCCTTCTGAGGGAGGGATATTTCATGTTAAGGCGAGCCTGTTTTCTTTCGCTGATGCTTTTATATTTTTCCTTTGTCCTGGCCCCTGTGTTTTTGATGGTCCTCGGATCCTTCGGGGAAAAATGGTTCGGCACGCTTCTGCCGACGGGCTTCACCCTGACATGGTACAGGCAGCTGTTCGGCAAGGCCATGTACGTTCGGGCCATGACCATGAGCCTCTGGGTGGGCGCTCTCACGGTTCTGGTGAACGGAGCTCTCTCGCTTCTGACCGTCTACGCGATTCACGTGCTGGACAATCGCCGGCTGCGGGCAATTTTCGACTTCTGCCTGCTGCTTCCCATCGCGGTTCCTCCCGTCGTCATGGGGCTCGGGATGATACAGGCCTTCAACTGGAAGGGGTTCTCGCTGGTGGGGACCTGGCAGCTTCTGCTGGGCGCTCACGTGGTTTACACCCTCCCCTTCATGATGCGGCCCGTCATGGCCAATATCGAGATGATCCGGTGGAACGTTCTGGAGGACGCCTGCGTCTCTCTCGGCGCTTCTCTCGGCACAACGGTGCGTCGGGTGCTCCTCCCCAACCTGCTTCCCGGAATGATTTCGGGGGCGCTGATGACCTTCGCCATGTCTTTGGGGGAATTTCAGCTCGCCGTCATGGTTTCGGGCTCCAGCACCCAAACGTTTCCCGTGGTTCTGTACCAGGCGTTTTACGTCAGCACGGGGTTCGCCTGCGCGGCGACAACCCTTTTGGTCCTCACCAGCCTCATGGCTCTGGTGGGGCTGGTGTTGCTGGGGCGTTCCTTCTCCGGCGAAATCTCCCTGGGAGGTTAATTTTATGCCAAAACTGGAAGAACGTGTGTCACGAAAACGTATCGTCAGCGTCATCGGAACCTCCACGGCGTCGCCGGAGCTCTACGAGCTGGCCCGGGAAACGGGTCGTCTGCTGGCCGAACGGGACTGTATCGTCGTCTGCGGCGGACGGGGAGGCGTCATGGAGGGAGTCTGCCGGGGCGTACATGAAAAAGGCGGCCTCTCCATCGGCCTGCTGCCTGAGTCCCTTTCCGAGGCCAACCCCTGGGTGGGGATTCCTCTGGTCACCGGACTGGGCGAGGTGCGCAACGTGGCGGTGGTTTCCGCCGGAGAGTCGATCATCTCCATCGGCGGCGCTTACGGAACTCTTTCCGAACTGGGGTTCGCCATGCGGCAGGGCAAGCGGGTGATCGGCCTGAATACGTGGGAAATTCGAGACGAGCAGGGGCACAAAACCTCCATGCTCCAGGTCTCCTCTCCGGAGGAAGCCGTGGCCGCGGCGCTGGAGGAGGAGCCCTCATGACGGCCGCAGGCGCATCGAACGCCGCCGCCTTCGGCGTCGAACTGGTCGGAGTGAGCAAAAAATATGGAGCCCGCTTCGCCGTGCGGGATGTTTCCCTTCAGGTGCAGGAGGGAGAATTTCTCTCCGTGGTGGGCCCCTCGGGCTGCGGCAAAACCACCCTGCTGCGTCTGATCGCGGGGTTTACCGTTCCGGACTCCGGCGAGGTGAGAATCGGCGGACAGCCCATGAACGACGTGCCCGTTCGGGAGCGCAGGGTGGGCATCGTTTTTCAAAATTACGCGCTTTTTCCCAATATGAATATTTTCGAAAACGTGGCCTTCGGAATGAGAGTTCAGAAAAAGCCGGAGGAGTTCATCAAAAAAAGGGTGACCGAACTTCTGAAAATGACGGAGATGGGCGACCGCGCCGACGCCTGGCCCAGACAGCTCTCCGGGGGGCAGCAGCAGCGGGTGGCGCTGGCCCGCGCTCTGGCCATCGAACCTCGGGTTCTCCTGCTGGACGAACCCCTCTCCGCCCTGGACGCGAAGGTTCGCAACTCTCTCCGGTTCGAAATCCGGCGTATCCAGAGGGAAAGCAACATCACCATGGTTTACGTGACCCACGACCAGGAGGAGGCCCTTTCCGTTTCGGACCGGGTGGGTCTCATGCGAGGCGGCGCGCTGGAGCAGCTCGGGACGCCTTTTGAGCTTTACGGGACTCCCCGTTCGCTGTTCGCAGCGGATTTCATCGGAGTGAACAACATCTTTCACGGACACTGCGACGGAGCGGGGCACTTTACCTGGAGCGGCGGCACCTTTTCCGTAGCGGGAGACTATCCCGCCGGTCCGTCTCTGATGATGGTGCGTCCCGAACGCCTCTGTCCCCTGGACAATGAGCCGGTTCAGGGAGAAACCAACCTCATTGAGGGGACCATCCTGGGCAGAGTGTTCCTGGGCCCCATCAGCCGGATTGCCTTTTCCTCCGGCGGCGTCACCCTTCTGATGGACGTTTTGAACACCTCCGGCTTCGCCCTGAAGGGAGGAGACCACCTGAAGGCGCAATTTTCTCCGGAGGAGGCCCATGTCCTGCCCGACACCGATAATAATTCATAAAAATAATAGTCGATGACTGTAAGGAGGTATTTTTCATGAATGAAGTATATGAATTTCTGAAAAAATGTGGCGTCTACTATCTGGCCACGGTGGAAGGGGATCAACCGAAGGTTCGTCCTTTCGGAACCGTGGATATTTTCGAGGGGAAACTCTACATTCAGACCGGCAAAAGCAAACCCGTTTCGAAGCAGATGACCGCCAATCCCAAAGTGGAAATCAGCGCCTTCGACGGAGAAAGGTGGATTCGTCTGGAGGCTCTGGCTCAGGAGGACGACAGGCGCGAGGCAAGGCAGCACATGCTGGACGCCTGGCCCACGCTGAAGGACCGGTACTCGGCGGACGACGGCAACACCCAGGTTCTGTTCCTCAAAAACGCCGTGGCGACTTTTTTCTCCTTCACGGGAGAGCCAAAAACTATAAAATTCTAAAATTAAGAGAAAGTATTTCGACTGAAACAGAACAATGACACTCTTCGAAACTCTGAAAAAAGAGTTCAGACTGCTTTTTCTCGTTTGCGCGGCATTTGGGCTCATGGCCGCGGCGAGTTACATCTACGTCAGCATCGTCATGAAAAAACAGGTCGTCCTCTACAGCCACAGGGAGATGCAGGTGTACCGGATGGCCATAAAAGAGCTCATTCTGGCCCACGAGGCCGCCCTCACCCACGCGGCGGCCTCCGTTCGAAGGGAGATCCGGTTCGGCGCCAGCCCCGAAAAGCTGCAGGCGCTCCTGAAGATGTGGACGGAGGTTTTCAGGAGCCAGCCGGACATGAAGGATTTTTTCGTCTCCGTGTACGGCTACCTGAACGGCAACTATCTGGACGGGACAAGCTGGATACCCGGAGAATTTTACTCCCCAAAAACGGCGCCCTGGCTTCGGGGAGCCGTCATCCAAAACGGAATCTTCCACTCGAAGCCCTACATGGATCCCCGGGACGGAAAAGTGGTGAGCGCCCTTTCCATGGTGGTGTTCGACGAAAAGGGGGAGAGCCTGGGGGTCATCGCCATTGACTACCTTCTCAACCCCATCGTGGAGCTGGTGCGGGCCTATAAGATCGCGGACACCGGTTACGGCGTGCTCCTCGACGGCTCCTTCAACATCCTCACCTGCCCGGAGGGACAGTACATCGGAAAACCCATAAACGAACTGCCCGGATACGAGGGTATGGACGAAAAAATCAAACAAATCGACGGGGGCGTGCTGGTGGAAAACATCGTCAGCTCCGGCATGAACAACATCGTCTTTTTCAGCAGGCTGGAAAATGGCTGGTACCTGGGGCTGGCCGCCCCGCTGCAGTACTTTTACAGGGAAGTTTTCAGCATCATGCCGGTCATCGGGGCCCTGGCGGCGATCCTGTCCCTCACCCTCTGCTACACGCTGTACCGGCTGGACGCGGCGAAACTTCGATCCGAAGAAGAAAGCCGCGCAAAATCCTCCTTCCTGGCCCGTATGAGCCACGAGATTCGAACTCCCCTCAACGCCGTGCTGGGCCTGTCGGAAATCGAGCTTCAAAACGGCATCTCCGGAGAAACCCCCGGAAATCTGGAAAAAATTCACTCCTCCGGGACGACGCTTCTCCACATCATCAACGACATTCTCGACATCTCGAAAATCGAGTCCGGAAAATTTTCGGTTCTTCCCGCATCCTACGAGTTCGCCGACATGTTGAGCGACGCGGTCAACCTCAACCTGGTGCGGATTGGCGGCAAAGAAATCGACTTTCAGCTCACACTGGACTCCGCGATCCCCTGCGGACTTTACGGCGACGAAACCCGGGTGAAGCAAATTCTGAACAACCTGCTCTCCAACGCCTTCAAATACACCGACAAAGGTTCCGTGAGACTGTCCATATCCTGTGTCCGGCAGGACGAGGACGCCTGGCTGACCTTCGTGGTCAGCGACACCGGACGAGGAATGCGAAAAGAAGATCTGGGGAAACTCTTCACGGAATACTGGCAGTTTGGCATGTCAGGAAATCGCAGCATCGAAGGCATCGGCCTGGGGCTTTCCATCTGCCGGAGCCTGGTGGAAATGATGGACGGGACCATCCAGGTCGAGAGCGAATTTGGCGTGGGTTCCACCTTCACGGTGACGTTCAGGCAGCAGATCACCGACGGGACTCCCCTCGATCAGGAAACCATAAATAACCTCAGGAAGTTCCGCTTCATCGACCAGGAGCGGAACAAAACAGCCGCCCTGTCCCGTTCCTATATGCCTTACGCCTCCGTCCTGGTGGTGGACGACGTTCCCACGAACCTGGACGTGGTTCGGGGGCTGCTCCGACCCTACGGTCTGCGGGTGGACTGCGTCACCAGCGGAAAAGAGGCCATCGAGGCGATTCGAAAAAAAGAGGTCCGTTACGACCTGGTGTTCATGGACCACATGATGCCGGAAATGGACGGCATCGAAGCCGCTCGAATCATCCGCGGGGAAATCGGAACGGAGTACGCGAAAACGGTGCCGATGATCATGCTGACGGCCAACGCGGTCCGCGGCAACGAGGAAATGTTCCTTGCCTCCGGCTTCAACGCCTACATCTCCAAACCCGTGGACGTGATTCAGCTCGACCGGGAGCTCAACCGCTGGATTCGGGACAAACAGAAAAAGGAAACCCTGGAACTGGCCGAAAAAATGAAGCAGAAATCCCCGCAAAAGGGGAATATTTCAAAACCCGCCCTGCTGTCCGGCTTTCAGGTGGAAGGCGCGAACCTTCAGGAGGGCGTGCGCTATTACGGCGACGAGGAAACCTATATCGACATTCTGCGTTCCTGGGTGCTGCACACGCCCAAACTTCTGGAGCAGCTGCGACGCGTCGACGGGGACGATCTGGCGCAATACCTGGTGGCGGTTCACGCGCTGAAGGGAAGCAGTTATGGAATTCGAGCGGAGAAGGTCGGAGACCTGGCGGGAAAACTGGAGTCGGCGGCGAGAAACGGAGATATTGCCGCGGTTCTGGCCGGCAACGGTTCCCTGCTGGAGACGACGGAAACGCTGATCGCCGATTTGACCGGTATTCTGGACTCTCTGACCGCTCAGACTCCGAAAAAAACCAGGCTTCGGGAACCCGACCGGATCCTTCTGCAAAAAATGAAAGAAGCCTCGGAACATTTCCGTACTCATGTCATGGAGAGCCTGCTGAAGGAGTTCGAAGATCACGACTACGATTCCGGAGGAGAGCTCGTCGCCGGGCTGCGCCACAAGGTGGACAATCTGGAGTACCACGACATCGCCCGCGACCTGGAGGTCTGGCTGAAGAACGACTGACTCCCGATAGTATAATATATACTTCCTGCGGAGCACGAGTCACGCGGAAAGGATCGTTGGCTTTTGATCGACATAAAAGGACTTCAACTGGCCTTCGGAGAGAAGGTCATTTTCAGCGGCGTGGACTGGCTGATCCCGGAGCGGGCCCGGGTGGGCCTCGTGGGGGACAACGGAGCGGGCAAAACCACCCTGCTGCGTATCCTGACGGGAGAAATGGAACCGGACGGCGGCACGCTGGAGCGCTCGAAAAATTTGACCGTGGGCTATCTGCCACAGGACCTGGTGGACCTGGAAGACCTGCCGGTGCTGGACTATCTGAAGCGACGCGCAGGACTGGCGGATGTCGAGAAAAAACTGCGGGAGACGGAACACGCGCTGTCGGAAACGGAAGCCCTTTCGGACACTCTGGATTCGCTTTTGAACGCCCATCAGCGCCTGGAATATCAGTTCGAGCGGCTGGGAGGGTTCGAGTTCGACGCCGCGGCCCGGAAGGTTCTTCGAGGTCTGGGGTTTGCCGTGACGGACGCGGACCGAAGCTGCTCCGAGTTTTCCGGAGGATGGAAGATGCGCGTGGCGCTGGCGGCGCTCCTTCTGACGCGCCCTGACGTGCTGCTCCTGGACGAACCCACCAACCACCTGGACACGGAGAGCATGGAGTGGCTGGAGGCCTGGCTGCGGGATTATCGCGGAGCCATGGTGGCCGTATCCCACGACCGGCGTTTTCTGGACGACATGACGGAGCAGATCGCGGAGCTGGACAGAGGCCGGCTTACCTTCTACCCCTGGAACTACGAACGCTACCTGATCGAGAAGGCCAACGCCAGGGAACGGCTGGAAAAGGCCATCGCGGACCAGAAAGACCGCGTCGGGCAGATCGAGCGATTCATCTCCCGTTTCCGTTACAAATCTTCGAAGGCGGCCCAGGTGCAGAGCCGCCTCCGGCAGCTCGAAAAAATCGAAATCCTCAGACTGGACGATCCCTCCCGGACGGTTCATTTCCGCATCCCGGAGGCGCCGGAGAGCGGGTGGGAGACTCTGAGGGCGAAGGGACTTTCGAAGACCTACGGCTCTCACGAAATTTTCAGCGACGTGGATTTCACGATAAACCGGGGGGAACGGGTGGCGCTGGTGGGGGTCAACGGCGCGGGAAAATCCACTCTGCTGCGTCTGCTGAGCGGAATCGAGGAACCCACGAAAGGCAGCGTGCGCCTGGGGCACAACGTGAAACGCGCCTTCTACTCTCAGGAAAGCGCCCAGAACGTGAACTATGCCCATACGGTTTGGGAGGAAGCCCGGGAAACCCCCTCGAAGCTGAACGAGGCCGACCGGCGAAGCCTGCTGGGGGCCTTTCTCTTCTCAGGAGAGGACATCCATAAACCGGTGTCCGTCCTTTCAGGAGGAGAAAAAGCCCGACTGGCCCTGTTCAGGCTGATGCTCACGGAATCCAATTTCCTCATTCTGGACGAGCCCACCAACCACCTGGACCTCAATACGAAGGACCTGTTTCAGAGGGCCCTGCTTCAGTACGCCGGAACCCTGCTGATCGTGTCCCACGACCGACATTTTCTGGACAACCTGGCGGAGCGCATCCTTGAAATACGAAATGGACGCCTCTGGGATTATCCGGGAAACTATTCCTGGTTCCTGGAAAAACGGGAGGAAATTCTGGCCCGGCAGGCCGAGGCGGACAGCCCGGAGAAAAAAAACTCCATCCGGAATTCCACCCGGAGTTCCATCCAGAGTTCCAGCCGGCGGACGCGGGAGCAGAAAAAGCAGGACGCGGAAGAACGAGAGCGTTTTCTGGAGGGGCGGCGCGCCCTCAAAAAGGACCTGACGTCTCTGGAAGAGCGCATCGAAAAGGCGGAGAGCAGGCGCGGCGAAATCGACGGACTTCTCTGCAATCCGGAGGTTCTGGCCGATTCCGGGCAGGTCCGGCTTCTGATGATGGAGCGCGGCGAACTGGAGCAAACTCTGAGGGCGAATTACGAACGGTGGGAAAATCTGACACTGCGTCTTGAAACGTAATGCCGGGGGTATAATGAGCGGGAGGTTTTCATTCCAGACTGTTTGAGAACAGGAGCATCCCTGCATTCAGTATGGATTCCGGAGGAGTAAAATGCACGAACTTTCAATGGCGGAAGCGGTCAATAACACAATAAAGGAACTCTGTGAGCGATCCGGCTGGTCGCGGGTGCGGCGCGTCGTTCTGAAGGTGGGGCGTTTGCGTCAGGTGGATCCCGAACTTCTGGCTTTCGCCTTCGGGGTCGTGGTGCGGGGAACCCCCTCGGAAGGGGCTGAACTTTCCGTCATGGAGCTGCCCACGGTCTTCCGATGCAACGCCTGCGGGAGAAAAATCACCAGCGAAGGAACGGCTTTCATCTGCATGAACTGCGGCAGCACGGACGTGGACCTTCTTTCCGGCATGGAACTGACCATCGAATCCATGGAAGTGGACCAGCAGACCCCCGAGCGGTGAAACGGACCGTCTCCGGCAAAATATCGCGTGTGAAAATTGAATGTGAAAATCAAACTTAAAATACAACACTTGAAAATTCAGGAAAGGGTTTGTGGACGATGACTGAAGTTGTCACGATACAGCAGGCCGTGCTGGCGGAGGATGAAAAATACGCCTCCCGCGTGCGGCGGCTCATGGAGGATAAAGGAATCGCGGTATTCAATATTATCGGCTCTCCCGGCTGCGGCAAGACGACGCTCCTGGAAACGATGGCGGAGAAAAAGGACCTTCCCTTCTCCTTCGCGGTGATTGAGGGGGACATCGAAACCGCACGGGATGCGGAGCGCCTGGCCTCCAAAGGGATTCAGGCCCTGCAGATCAACACCCGGGGCGGCTGCCATCTGGAGGCCCACGTGGTGGAGAAGGCCGTTTCCTCGCTGAACCTGGAGGGTGTGGACGTGCTTTTCGTGGAGAACGTGGGAAATCTGGTGTGCCCGGCGGAGTTCGACATCGGAGAGGACTTCAAAATCGCCGTGTCCAGCACGCCGGAGGGGGCGGACAAACCCCTGAAGTACCCCCTGCTTTTCGTTCAGTCGGGGGCCGTGCTGTTGACCAAAATCGACCTCCTGCCCTTCGTGCGTTTCGACAAAGAGATGTTTCTGCGGGATCTCCGGACTCTGAACCCGAAGGCCCCTCTTATGGAGCTGGACCTCGCCTCCGGCAGAGGACTGGACGCGTGGATTTCCTTCATCGTTGAAAAAATACAGGAAAAACGGGCGGGGAAAACCCGGGTGAAGGCGACCTCCTCTCATGTCGTCTGAGGAAATTCTGGCAAAGCTGTCCCCTCTCCAGAGAGAGGCCGTAACCTGCGTGGACAGGCCCCTGCTGGTACTGGCCGGCGCGGGCAGCGGCAAAACGAGGGTGCTGACCTGCCGGGCAGCCTGGCTGATCGCCGAAGGACACGCGGCGCCCTGGCAGATTATGGCGGTCACCTTCACCAACAAGGCGGCGGGTGAGATGCGGGAGCGCGTTTCCACTCTGGTCCGGGAGGGGGCCGACGAAGTGCAGGTCAGCACGTTCCACGCCTTCGGACTGCGATTTCTGTTTCGCAACCGGGAGGAAGCGGAGCAGCTGGCTCAGATCCGGCCTGGTTTTGCCGTCTTCGACCGGGCGGACAGCCGGGGTCTGGTGAAGCAGATTCTTGAGGGGGCGAAAATCAGCACAAAGGACGTGGAACCGGCGGCGGTGCTGGACGCCATCTCCCGGGAAAAAGCCGCCTGGACCCCTGGCCCTCGGGTTTCCACTCTGGAGGGACTCTACCTGGACGTTTTTCAGCAATACGAAAAACTGCTGCGGGAACGCAACGCCGTGGATTTCGACGACCTGCTGATCGCTCCGCTTCGCATGATGGCGGCGGATAAATCCCTGCAGGCCAGAGAACAGAAGCGCATCAAATGGCTCATGGTCGACGAGTATCAGGACGTGAACAGGCCTCAGTACACGCTCCTGCACTGCCTGGTGGGAGAGGACTGCAAAATCATGGTGGTGGGAGACCCCGATCAGTCCATCTACGGCTGGCGGGGGGCTGACGTGAACATGATCCTGAATTTCGAGCACGATTTCCGGCCAAAAGACGGCGGCCGCGTCAGGGTGGTTGTGCTGGACGAGAACTACCGGTCCAGCGGAAACATCCTCGGCGCCGCCAACTCCCTGATCCGCAACAACTCCCTCCGCAGGGAGAAAAATCTGAAAACGGCCCGGGGAGCGGGAGAGCGGGTTTATACCCTGCTGGCCAACAGCGACTTTCAGGAGGCGGATTTCGTCGCGGCGGAAATCCAGCGTCTGCGCCTGGATAACGGCTATGAATACGGCGACGTGGCGATCCTGTACCGCCAGAACGCCATGAGCCGCATTTACGAGCAGAGACTTCTGGAGACGGGCATCCCCTACCGGGTGGTTCGGGGCACGGCCTTCTACGAGCGTAAGGAGGTCCGCGACGTTCTGGCCATTTTGAAACTGGCGGTGAATCCCGGAGACCTGAACGCTTTTGAACGAGTGGCGGGCCTGATGGTGAAAGGGCTGGGGCCCAAAAAAATGGCGGACTTCGTCTTTTGGGCGGAAACCGTCTCCCGAGATCCGGAAATTTTCTGGAAAACCCTGGCGGAGAAGGGCTGTCCCCTCAAAGGACAGGTGGGAGAATCCCTGTCCGCGCTGGGGGAAAAGATGACGACGCTCCTGAAGGTTTCGGGAGACATCGGAGCGGCCATCGACCACATCCTGGAGACGATGGGATATGAGGAACTGCTGCGGACGAAAAACCCGGAGGACTGGGAGGACCGTATCGACAACGTCATGGAATTGCGCTCCATCGTGCCCGCTGGGGGCGACCTGGCCCAGGCGCTGGCGGAGGCCGCCCTTTTCACCGACGCCGATAAAAACGATCCCGACGAGCGAAGGGTGGTGAACCTCCTGACTCTCCACGCGGCCAAGGGGTTGGAGTTTCCCGTGGTCTTCCTGACGGGGCTGGAAGAGGAAATTTTCCCCAACTACCGGGCCCTGGAAAATCCCGACCAGATGGAAGAAGAGCGCCGGCTGTGCTACGTGGGGATGACCCGGGCCGAAGAACGCCTCTACCTGACCGCCGTGCGCAGCCGACGTCTTTATGGAGTCACCTGGGAAAGGGGTTTTTCCCGTTTTCTGTTCGAGATTTCCGATCAGTACAAATCTGTAGACGACCGCGGAGGTGAAAGACGCCGTGAAGAACGATACGGTTATGGCGGTTACCGGCGAACCCGGGGCTGGTAAATCCACGGTATCCCGCCTGTTCGAAGAGCTTGGGGGGTTCCTGATCGACGCCGACCGGATCGTGGCCGGGCTGTGGAGGTCCCCGGAGATTATCGACGCCGCTTTTCAGCGATGGGGAAAGGACGTCATGGACGAAGAAGGACATATCCGTCACGCCTCCGTGGCGAAAATTATCTTCTCCGACCGCGGGGAATACGCCTGGGTCACGGCCCTGCTTCATCCTCTGGTTCGGAAGGAAATCCAGAGCCGGATTGCCCAACCGGACAGAAAAAAAACCTGGACCATCGTTGAAATTCCGCTCCTGTTCGAAAGCGGCGCGCCCTCCTGGGTGACGGTGAAGGTGTTTGTCACGGCCTCCCGGGCCGTTCGGCTGGAGCGATGCCGGAGCCGGGGCTGGAGCGATGCCGATCTGGCGGAAAGGGAAAGTTTTTTCATGGACAGCGAAAAACGCATGGCTCTTTCGGATTTCGTCATTCGCAACGAGGGATCCCTGGAGGCGCTGAAAACTCTGGTGGAAGAGGTCTGTGCAAAATGCACCTGATCACAAGCCATCTCAACACGGATTTCGACTCCCTGGCCAGTATGGTCGCGATCCAAAAACTCTATCCCGACGCGGTGATCTGCCCTCCAGGGGCCCTGAGCCGCCGCGTTCGGGATTTTTTGAACCGTTACGGGCACATCTGGTCTATCGCGAAACCCGGTAAAATTCCCCTCGAACAGGTTACGCTGATGGTGGTGGTGGATACCCGTTCCCGGACGCGCATCGGCCCCTTCGCCGCGCTGGCGGGACGTCAGGAGGTGGAGGTCCACATCTACGATCATCATCCCCCCACGGTGGACGACATCCCGGCCTCCGTCATGCGCTGCGAACCCCTGGGGGCGGCCACGACCCTGATCGCAGAGCGGCTGATCCGGGAGCGGAAAAGCATATCGCCCGAGGAAGCCACCCTTTTCGCCACAGGAATTTACGACGACACGGGAGCCCTGACCTACGAAGCCACCACCGACCGGGATATTGCCGTGCTGGGCCGTCTGCGTCAGATGGGAGCGGATCTGTCCACGATTCTGTCCCGGGTGGAGGCCGCCGTTCCGGCCAATGAACGCCGCCTTCTGGACTCCCTCGTGGAAAACGCCCGGGAAAGCTACGTCAACGGAGCAAAGGTCGTCCTGGCCTGGGGGGAATCGGAGGAATACATCGAGGGCCTGTCGATTTTCGTCCACAAGCTGAGGGACTATTACGATTCCCACGTGACCCTCGCCGCCGTTCGCTGCGGGAAAAAGACGGTGCTCATCGCCCGCAGCGCCCCCAACGTCCTGAACGTGCAGCAGTTTCTGGCTCCATACGGAGGCAATGGACACGCTCAGGCGGGATCGGCCACCCTTCAGGGTAAAGACCCGAGAGAACTGCTGACGGAACTGGAATGCAAACTGCCCGAGGCAATCCCCTCGTTCATCATCGTCAAAAGCGTCATGACCTCCCCCGTGCTGGCGGTGGACCCCGATGCCCGCGTAGGCGAGGCCTACCGGACGATGCTGCGTTTCGGCCATCAGGCTTTGCCCGTGGCGCGGGATGGAGAGGTGCTGGGAATGATGTCCCGCCGGGATCTGGACAAGGCCTACCTGCACGGTTTCGACAGAGCCCTGATTCGGGACTTCATGACGGAAGGGGTCATCGCCATCTCCGCCGAGGCATCGCTGAACGAAGCCCATCGCATGATGGCCACCTATGGATTCGAACGTCTGCCCGTGCTGGATCAGGGACGTCTCATCGGCATCCTGACCCGGGCAGATCTGGTTCGGGCCCTCTATCAAACCTGGCGTCCCGGCGAAAGAGACACGGGCAGCGCCTTTTTGTGGATGGAAGGCATAACGGAATTTATGGAGGCCTCCTTCTCCCCCGAGGTTTTGAGCCTGCTGCGCCGAATCGGAGAAAAGGCGGAATCTCTCAACATGCGGGCCTATATCGTGGGGGGCGCGGTGCGGGATATTCTGATGGGAAACAGGAACATCGACTTCGACCTCTGCGTGGAAGGAGACGCCGAAACCCTGGTGAACGCCTGGAAGGAGCCGGGCTGCCGCTGCGTGGTCCACGGACGCTACAAAACCGGAACCATCACCTTTCCCAACGGCGTGAAGGTGGACATCGCCACGACCCGACGGGAATTTTACGAATACGCCGCGGCCATGCCGGAAGTCAGCAGCGACTCCTTAAAGCAGGACCTGGCGCGGCGGGACTTCAGAATCAACGCCATGGCCGTATCCCTCAGCAGCAACGACTGGGGGACTCTGACGGACTTCTACGACGGACGCCGGGACCTCCGGGAAGGGATCCTGCGTATTCTGCACAACCTCAGTTTTGTGGAGGACCCCACCCGAATCCTGAGAGGGATTCGACTGGAACAGCGCCTGAACCTGACCTTCGAGGACAACACCCTGCGTCTTCTGCAAAGCGCGGTCAAGGGCGGCCTTCTGCAAAAACTCACCGACGTCCGGGTGCGCACCGAACTGCAAATTCACTTCAAAGAAAAACGCCCCCTGAAAATAGCGGCGCGGATGCAGGAACTGAGCATATGGGAGTCTCTTTTTCCCGGATTCCGGTTCGGAGGCACGGCCAAAAAGAGAATGTCGCGTCTGCAGCGGCTTATTTCCGCTTCCGCCGGTCTGAACCTCTGGTCCCAGGACCACGAGTGGCTGGTGTACATGGCAACGCTCTTTTCGGACTCCCCCCTGAACGTGCAGTCCGCCGCCATGAACCGGCTGAACCTCTCCGTCGGCGAACGCGAAATCATCACCGGCTGTCTCGCCGCTCTGCCCCCGACGGAGCAGTTTTTCGTCACGAAGAAGACTCATCAGAACTCGGAAGTTTATCTTTTTTTGAAAAACTATGACACCATTTCCCTGCTGTACTGCGCGGCCGCGACGAAACGACGCCAGGTCCGGCGGTGGATTGTACGGCACGTGATCTCCTTCCTGCCCATGAAGGGAGAACTGACCGGCAGGGACATGCTGAACATGGGATACCGTCCCGGCCCCTGGATCGGCGAACTTCTGGAACAGATCCGCCTTGAGCGCATGGACGGAAAGGTTCGTACCCGAGACGAGGAAATGTGGTATATGAGAGAAAATATGCTGCGAAACTGACATTAATATTAAAGGAGAACAAACATGGGATTTTTGCGCAGCCTAAGCAGCCCTGATGGACTGCGAATGCTTTTGCTGACCCTGCCCGCCGTTTTATGGGCCATTTCATTCCACGAATTTTGCCACGGTTACGCCGCCAAGCTGGTGGGAGATCCGACCGCGGAACGGCAGGGACGTCTGTCGCTGAACCCTCTGGCGCATTTCGACCTGGTGGGAACGCTTCTGCTTCTGTTCGTCGGATTCGGATGGGCCAAACCCGTCCCCATCAACACCCGTTATTTCAGACACCCCCAGCGGGACATCATCCTCGTCTCTCTGGCGGGAATAGCCGGCAACATCCTCACAGCCATCGTCTGCGTTCTGTTTCTGCGAATTTTTGGCGCCGGCTGGCTTTCCCTGACGGGAGAGTCGGGCTTCATCGTCATTCTGAGGATGATTTCCATCAACATGGGGCTCGCCACCTTCAACCTGATCCCCATCCCTCCCCTGGACGGCTCGAAGGTTCTTTACGCCTTCATGCCCTTCCGCTTCACCCAATACTATTACTGGCTGGAACGATACGGCATGTTCATTCTGCTCTTTCTGCTGTTCACGGGAGCCATCGACCTGTTCTTTACGCCGATTTCCCGACTGCTTTGGAGCCTTTTGCCTCTGGGCAACCTGGGTTTCCTGCGTTATTATCTCTGAAAATTTAACAAAGATATTTTGAAAAAAAGGATGTCACAAACAAAAAATGAAGATTTTAATCTCCAATGACGACGGTATCTGCGCGCCGGGAATTGTCCTGTTGTCCAACGACCTGGCCGCCCGCGGACATACCGTGACCGTAGTCGCTCCGGATCGGGCTCGAAGCGGCGCGGGACATTCCATCACCACGGAATATTGTCTTTTCCTTCGAAAAGGCCCCTTCCCCGGCTACGACGAGTCGGTCCGGACCTTCATGTGCAATGGGACGCCGGCGGACTGCGTCATGGCCGGACTTCACCTGGCCGAACCGGAGGCTGACCTGGTTCTGGCCGGGATCAACAGAGGTTCCAACCTGGGCTGTGACGTTTACTATTCCGGAACGGTGGGGGCAGCCCGGGAGGCCTATTTCGAAAACCGCCGGGCCATCGCCGTTTCCCTGTACCTCGGACCTGGCCGGCAGGATCGATCCTCTCCCCGAACCGAGCACTACGAAACCGCCGTCGCCGCCGTCGGCGTTCTGCTGGACCATCCGGGCATCTTCCCCCTTCCGGAGGGCCCGACGTGCCTGAACGTCAACGTTCCAAACCTTCCTCCGCCGGAGGTCCGGGGCTTCCGCGCGACGTTCACGGGCCGACGCCGCTACGAAAACCGCATTCGAACCACTCCGGCCCCCAACGGAGAAGAATATTTCTGGGTGACCGGCAGCCCCGTGGACCGGGGAGAAGAGGAGGGCAGCGACGTAAAGGCCATCAAAGAGGGATTCATCACCCTGACCTTTTTACGCCACGACGAAACCGACTGGGACCTCAATGAACATCTCGACTCTGAAAAACTTCAAAAAATAAAACTTGGGTAAGTTTTAGAAGCATAGTTGATTTTTGTTCATCTTGCAGGTATAATAGCCCCAATCACAAAGGAGTTTCTCAAATCACGTCAACTCCCGTGATTGGGGTTTGCCTCGTCAGTTTCAGCTCTTATATGAGAATTCGTGTTGGAGGATGGATCATGGTGCAGAAGAAAGGGAAAGTCGTTCTCGCCTACAGCGGAGGACTGGATACGTCTGTAGCGGTTGTTTGGCTGACGGAGCAGGGATACGACGTCATCACGATGACAGCGGATGTGGGACAGGAGGTTATCGACCTCGAAGCGGCGAAAAACAAGGCATTGCACAGCGGCGCGGTGAAGGCTTACATTTTCGACCTGAAAAAAACCTTTGTCGAGAACTACGTCTGGCCGTCACTGAAGGCAAACGGCATGTATCAGGGAACCTACCCCCTCACCTCGGCGCTCTCCCGTCCGCTGATCGCGAAAACTCTGGTGGACATCGCGAACCGGGACGGCGCGGTGGCGGTTGCTCACGGCTGCACCGGCAAGGGACAGGATCAGGTGCGCATAGAGGTTTGCGCCACGGCCCTCAATCCGAAGCTGGAGGTTTTGGCGCCGGTGCGGGACTGGCATTTCAGCCGGGAAGCGGAGATGGAGTACGCTCTGAAGCACGGGATTCCGGTCAAAGCGACGACGGCCTCCCCCTACAGCATCGACGAAAACCTGTGGGGACGTTCCATCGAATGCGGCCTTCTGGAGGACCCTTGGAACGAACCGCCGGAGGATGCGTACGAACTGACCATGAACCCCATAACAGGGCCTGACACTCCCGATTATGCGGAAATAACCTTTGAAAAAGGTCTTCCCGTCGCGCTGAACGGAGAGCGGATGGACGGCGTGAAGCTCATTCTCACCCTCAACAAGCTGGCCGGCAAACACGGTGTCGGACGGGTCGACATGGTCGAGGACCGTCTCGTGGGGTTCAAGAGCCGCGAAGTTTACGAATGCCCCGCCCCCATCACCCTGATCGCCGCTCATCGGGCCCTCGAAACTCTGACTCTGGATAAAAGGGTTCTCGCCGCCAAGAAAGAGCTGGAAGTGAAGTTCGGCGAGCTGACTTACGAAGGATACTGGTTCTCTCCCCTGAAGGAGGCCATCTCCGCCTTCGTCAACGAGACCCAGCAGTACGTCAACGGCACGGTCAAGGTGCGTCTTTTCAGGGGACAGGCCGTCGTTCGCGGCATGAAAGCGGGAAAGAGCATTTATCGTCATGACCTCGCGACCTATTCCGAGGGAGACGCCTTCGACCACTCGGCCGCCGTGGGCTTCATCAAGATCTGGGGTCTGCCCGTCAGAACCTGGACATCGACCTTCCCCAGCCAGGAAAAGGCCGAAATTCCCATCGAGACCTAGCGTTTCGATGCAGGCCCGAAGTGTAATGTAACATCAACAAATAAAACAGGCACAAACAGAACAGCTTCGAAACATAAAAGAAGCCGGAATCGTCCCAGGCGAGACCGGCTTTTTTCGCGGTTACAGAGATTTTTGCAGAACCATTATTTCCTGAACCATGGTGTTCCATCAACTCTGAAGGCCCGTTTTGATCTCAGCAATTTTATGCGTCTGACTTTGCGGCGAGGGCTTTAGCCGCCAGATTTCTTATGCGCTCGTCCTCGTCATGAAGGGCGGCAGTGAGCAGCACTTCGTAATTTTTATGCCCCGTGTTCCGCAGGGCGGAGAGCGCGTTGCGTTTCCATTTCCACAGGTCTTTCGCTTCGATGTACCAGAATTTGGCGGTGAACAACTCACGAAGACAGGCGTAGTCCATCGTCACGATTTTTTCCAGGGAAATGAACTCGCTCAGTTCTTCGAGGCCGGGAAATTCTTTCTCCCCCGACCGTTGATCTTTGTTGAAAGGGCAGACGTCCTGACAGACATCACAGCCATATATCCAGCTTCCGATCTGCGGAGCATATTTTTCGAACATTCCGTTATCCGGCGCCTTGTTGGTCAGAAAGGAGGCGCAGGCGACTCCGCAGGTCGCGTAAGGTTCGGCGAGGGCCCCGACAGGACAGTGTTTCACACACAGATTGCAGTTGTCGGAACAGGGCTTATGAGTCGATGTGCAGGTATATTCCATTTCTTTATCCACCAGAAAAGCCACCAGCGCGTACCAGGATCCATGATCCCCGTAGAAAAAGTTATTTCTGCGGATCGTCCCGATTCCCGACGCGAAAGCCGCCCAACGGCAGGAGGTGATTCCGTAGTCGTGACTCGACGCTACGCGCAGCCCAAGGTCTTCCGCCATATAACGCTCGAAAGCCGTCCGCGCACGGTACCCGTCGGAATTGGAGTCATGTCTCTCGTCAAAAAGATAGTGCGTTCCCACAAGTCCGGCAAGTCCTTCAGGAATTCGATAAACGCCCTGACGCCA